>JAQGOW010000481.1 GCA_028293405.1 Verrucomicrobiales bacterium | reverse complement strand
AAGTTGGCGAAATTTTCTATTTTGGTGCCGTTTGGTGCCGTTAGCTGCCGCTTGGTGCCGGACAGTTGGGTGACCGTCGGCGACCAGGGCAACATCTTTTCATTTTGGTTGAAAAAGGTTGAAAATAGTTGAAAAAGGTTGAATTGAGCCGAATTCCGGTTGAAATCCCGCTGGGTTGATATGCAGCAACTGCTTGAAAGGGTAACGTAGGCAGGTTGGCAGGTAGGCGGGTGCGCAGGTAAAAACACTCGCATGGTCGGATGGCCACAAAGAGGCGCAAAATGCACAAAGGAGGCCAAAGGATAAATCGGAAAAGTGCACACTGCCCCCGCAACATTCGGTCGTGTTTTTGTCGCGGTTTTCATGGCGCATTGGTTCCAGGTTCATCTTTTTTAGAGGCTCCGGCTTTGGAGCATTGTCCTCGCCCTACTCTAGGCAGGCGTGAAGTAGTTTAAGGTGAAGTTACGGCTTGTCAAGACAACCGAATAGCCAATTCGTCAACGCCAGCATTTGAGGCAATGCGCCCAACACCACAGATCAAGGAGCGCTTGCGAGGCGTCGCATTGGGATGCAGCATCTTCGGGCCTAACCTAGGCGTTAATTATCTACTATGAGCGTCCTACATGTGAACCAAATCGCGCGCCGGGTTCGCGAGACCTTTCAAAAAGTGGTCCCGCAGGATGACCTGAATCGAAATGATGCTGAACTTGACACCAAGCTACAAACAAGGTGTTTGGCTGCTTATGCTGTCCAATCATTGACAGAGTGCAGCATTATAGACGCTGGAGGGGCCGTAACAGACGGCGGCGACGATAACGGATTAGACGCCGTCTATTACTCAACTGCTCAAAACATGTTAGTTCTTGTCCAATCAAAATGGATTAAGGACGGAAAATCGGAACCTGACAGTGCTGAGGTCACAAAGTTTTGTAAGGGGGTTCAGGACCTTGTAAACAGCGAATTCGACCGTTTTAATCAAAAAGTTCAGCGGCAGCAGAGCAGTATTGAAAATGCGCTTTCGATCTTTAATTGTCGGTTACAGCTCGTTCTAATTCATACCGGGAAATCGGACCTTGCGATTCATGCGACACGCCAAATAGAGGACCTGCTTAAAGAATTAAACGATGCGACTGAAATCGCATCATTTGAGAACATAGGCCAAGAGAGAATCTATTCGATGATGGCGGAGTCAGCCGCTGGTGGAGCAATCAGTCTCGAATTTGGCCTCGCGTCATGGGGCAAAGTCGAGGCACCTCATACCGCGTTTTATGGGATGGTCACAGGGACCGAGGTCGCCGCTTGGTGGAAGCAATACGGGGAACGTTTGTTTGCAAAGAACCTCCGCAGCGTGCTTGGGGCGACTGACGTAAACAAGCAAATCGATTCCACCGTGCAATGTCGACCCGATGATTTCTGGTATTTTAACAACGGAATTACGATCACTGCAAAGAACGTGGAAAAAACACTCGCCGGAGGAGGTAATCGTGACCTCGGCACTTTTAGAGCTGTGGGTGCGCACATTGTAAATGGCGCACAAACGGTTAGTACACTTGGCCGGTATGCTGGGTCAGCAGACAACCTGGCGAAGGCGCAGATACCACTTCGCGTGATTTCACTGAGCGGCGCACCGGAAGATTACGGTGCATTGATTACACGAACGAATAACACGCAAAATAGAATCGAGGCCAGAGATTTCGTTTCGCAGGATCAGGAACAGCATCGTTTTCGGCGGGAATTGCAGATGGAAGGCATCGAATACCATCTTTCGCGCTCAGAGGGCTTCAAACCTTCAGAATTATCATTCGATTTGGAGGAGGCTACAGTAGCACTCGCGTGTGCGACAGGGGATGCAACCCTCGCAGCACTAGCGAAACGCGAAATTGGTAGGTTTTGGCTGGATATCGACAAAGCACCTTACAAAAGGCTGTTCAATCCGTCTGTATCATCGCTCTACATATACCATTGCGTCTTACTCTACCGAATCGTCGAACAAAGAATCGCTGAGGAGGTAAGTGCAAACTCAAGAAGACGTGGAAAAAGATATGGGGTTCTCGTCCACGGCAATCGCTTGATCGCATCGATCGTTTTTCGGCGGCAGCAACTCAGTCCTAAATTGGGGCAAGGAGGGCTAAAGGTATACGATCACGGTGCCACGTTGAACGTTTTAGTTGATGAAACAGTTGATATTTTAGCGAAAACGCTTAGCGACCGGTTTTCTGATAGTTTCCCGGCGGTAGTATTTAAAAACCCGACCAAGTGCAGACTCTTGTTCACGGCGTGCGTTGGATCGTCTCAGCAACTATCATTCGGAATGCCGTTAGCTGCAGGGCAGTCGCCGCAAAATGCTCGCACCGTCCACTAACTAACAAGCGATGAGTCGAATCAGTGATTCAAAAGAGGAAAAAGCGAGAGACGCTTTGTGTTCATTCTTCGACGAGCTACAGCGCGAACCATTACGTGAATTCATTTCGTTGTTCTTCCCGGACGGTGTGCCAAAGACATTGAGCCAAACTAGCCATTTGGAAGTACTCACAGAGGTTGAGACGAACCTCGGCTCGCGCGTCGATATACTCATCCGAGCGGGAACAACGCTGATGTTCATCGAAGTGAAAGTCGATGCTGTTGAACAGGTAGGGCAATACGAAAAGTACAAACACTTTTTTGAGCGGCAAGGATACTCAGTATTTGCGGCAGGCCTGATCAATCGAAACAAAAGGGCACTCAGCAAAGACAATGACGCATTCCTTGAAAGTATCAAAGTAAAACGCGTTTACTGGTCGCAAGTTCTAAACCGATTCGAAAAAGCTTTGGGACCTACGAAGGAGTACAAACGGTTTCGGAACCAGTTAGAAAACCTTGATCCGCAAATCGGGGGTTATTCCGCACCTTGCGAGGCAGCAGCAGTGCAGAAGCAAAAAGATCCGGTTTTACTGCCGTCCAGCAACCACATTGTTTGCGAGTTCTTCGGCGACGTGTTGAAGAAACTCCGCGCGATGGAGGGAAGTGTCTGGCAGCACGGGAACTCCCCGTATTGTCTGAAGATCGGGAAACCGGAGTGGAGAAAAAAGTTCGAAGAGCCATGGTGCGAACGACTTTTTGTCTCGGTGAACAAACCGATTAACGAAAGCGCTCATGTTGGCTTTGCGGTAATGCTTTGGAATCGCAGTTGGTCGAAGAATGTCGAAGCCTTTTCGGCTCACCGATGTTCGTTGTTGAATTATTTCAAGCGGCTTGGATTTGATGTTGGACGAAATGTTGGCTCTGGCTGGCATAAGAGGACGCGGTGGGATTCGCCGTATGAGATGGACGGTCTGAAATACTCAAATGCTTTCTGGACGCATCGGGTCAGCTTGGGACAGAAGAAATGGGCACCGTTAATTGACGAAACAGCAAAGCGGACGGTTGAGCTCGCAGGTATTGTGGACAAATGGAGCCACTGAAACGCTAAATATCGAGTTCGAGTATGACGGGACAGTGGTCACTGAATTTCCATCGGCTGACGTGGTTACTCGGAGCACACGTTTGGACTGACCTCTCTAGACCTTCG
>JAQGOW010000464.1 GCA_028293405.1 Verrucomicrobiales bacterium | reverse complement strand
AAACAACAAAGTGTGATTTGCTGGCGAATCGCGCACCAGCTAACATCGTCAGCGCATTGTGTGTTGTTCCCGACTTGTTTTCGTCATTTTGTCGATTGTTCTTAGTTCTGCCTCGACCGTTTGGTCGCAGCTCAGCAAAGCCAATCGCATTTTGATTGAGCGGGGGCTTCAGGTGCAGGGAACGCTCACCACGTATGCACCGTTCCACCTCACGACGTTGTCGAATGCTAATTACACCACGGCAACGTGGCTCTTTGCATCTCCTCCGTCCTATAGCGGACCTTACATGCCCCTTTTGGGCGATGCCCCTGGCTTTGCCTGGAGCCGATTTGTCGCTGACGAAACCGACATGCCACCGCAAGGCGACGAAGCACCGTATCTGCCTCAACTCGTAACCTTGCAGTTATCGGACGAGCCGAACCTCGATGATCAGGCAACGCGCGATCGCATGGTCAATTGGTTTAATTCCGTAAGTAGCAATTGGCCCAACACGATTTTGGTGATGAATAACGGCGGTGGCCAGGTTGCTCTAAGTAATTTGACAGACTTCGTCCTTCGCGGGCATCCGGACATGGTGACTTTCGATTTTTACCCGTGGCAATCCGTTTACGATACAAATCAGCCAAATCACACCGGCGCACCGAAGAACGGCTTCGCGACTGTGCTCTTCAGTGAATTGGGCATCTACCGCCAGATTTCCCGCTCGAATGGAATTCCATTCGGCTGTTACGTCCAAACGTTTCACGCTGTCGAAGATTACGACTCCACCATTTATCGAGATCCTTCCCCGTCGGAGTTGCGGCTGAACCACAACGCACCCCTCGCGTTCAACGCAAAATTGCTGAGCGACTTCCATTACAACAATGGAGTGTCATCGCTTTTTAACGATGGTGACGGTGATAACAATCCAAACGCGCTCTACTACGAAAAAGCCGATTGCGCAAAGCGTGTCCGCAATTTCGGAAAAACGCTTGTGCGTCTAAAACCCGTCGACGACGGTCTTACTACCTGCGACGCCAGCGCGCCGGGAAACACAAGCATCGTGATCATCCGCGGACGAACTTCGACCGGTTCGCTCAATACAATTCCGCTAAACTTCTGCGCTGGCGCCGGCGGAAACACATCCACCGACTGGGCCTATCAACGCAACGATCCTTACCTGACCAACAATTGGAGCGTTGCGAACGAAGGACCGAAAAACAACGGCCAACCGGGCGACGTGATTATTTCATGGTTCAAGACGATCGACGAAAGTTTCGACGGGCCAAATTTCAACAACGAAGTCTATATGATGGTCGTGAACGGCCTGACGGATCCAACCGGTACCGCTGCCGATTGCTTGCAGGAAATCAAACTGAACTTTAACTCCACTGTCTCGACCTTGCAGGTGCTCAATCCTGAGACGGGTCTCGCAGAAACTTGGCATTTGCCCTTGATCAACGGTCTACGGCAACTGGCACTATATCTCAACGGCGGCGACGCGGCATTGTTTAAGGATGACGATGGCTCGCCATTTATTGGCGCCTCCTCGATAGCTCAAGGCGCTCCAGTAATCGTGGCGCAGCCACAAAGTCGCACCAACACTGTGGCAACTGACGCCGCATTTTCTGTAGTTGTTTCCGGCCCCGCGCCGATGAGCTATCAATGGCGTTTCAACGGTGTCGACATTTCCGGTGCTACGACAAATTCATATGTGCGAACGAATGTTCAACTGGCAGATGTGGGAAGTTACAGTGTCGCGATTAGTAATTCGCAAGGCAATGCCACCAGTGCATCGGCGCAACTGGCGGTGAGCACATTGTTGTTATACGAGCCATTCAATTACCCGAACGTGGGGTCCACAGTCAGTTCGACTGGTTCCGGTATTTGGACTTTGAGCGGCACGACAGGAACCGACGATTTTCTGGTGAGCGCGGGAAACTTGTTCTACCCGGGATTTCAGCCATCAACAGGAAACAGCGGGACGAACGGTGGCGTTGGCCTCGGTGTCCGTCGTTTATTTTCTCCTCCAATCAACAATGGCGTAGTGTATTTCTCGACACTGTTTAAGATGCTCGATTTCGGTTTTGGAATCTGGAACGGTGCGTCGACACAAATCGGCGCGCTGACATCCGACGACAACGTCAGCTTCCGTTTGCAAGTGATGGTGCGGTCCAACAGTCCGTCTGGTTTTGTATTCGGGGTGCAAAAAGGAGGCACGGGCGCGACGATTACGTGGGACACGATCGAGCACACTACTAACGAAACGATTTTGTTGGTCGGGAAATATGATTTCACCACATCGCCAAATCGCGCGACACTATGGATCAATCCGAGTGCATCGTCGTTCGGAACGGCGGAGTCAGCAAACGGATTTATTTCCAGCACTACTGGGATCAACGGACTGGCGATCGATCGTTTCAACTTTCGGCAGAACTCCGCCGCAACATTGCCCGCTGCGATGAAATGGGACGAACTGCGCGTTGCGACAAAATGGTCCGACGTCACCCCGACAGGCGCATCACATATCGATTTTGCAAAAGTGCTACCAGTCGGTCGGATTCAAATTTCCGCTACAGTTAGTGGTTCGAGCGCAACTGTTCAAACGAGTCCTGACTTATCGGGCTCATGGTCGGATGCTGCGTTGATTTCCACTCCAAATGGACAATTAATCTACACAGAGCCAGTCGTCAGCGCACTGCGTCGGTTTTACCGAATCAAATCCGGACAATGAGGCAATTACGATGCGCTCTGCACCTTGCGTCGTGCGATGCGGCCGGTCGATTCAGTGAGCAGATGAATCCACATCTGCGCTTCTTTGGACCCGGCGTCGAATGGGTTCAACATGTGCAGCGAGTTGCCGCCTTCGGCGCCGATGATTTCCCAATCTATGTAGTAAGAGCAGCCTTCATGTTTCAGTAGCTGCATGGCTTGGGAACGGACAGCGGCGCGGGTGTTGCTCGGGGCAGCTAACGTTGCTTCGTTGATTTCCTTCTGAGTGAGTTCCCAAGGTTTCGGAGTGTTCTGGAGCGCGAGTCCGAGACTGCGATGTGGGTCGACCTGGTGGAATTCCAGGTCCTGGCTCTTCAACCATGGATGGTTCCACGCGATCTTTTCCTGTTCGCAGAATTGTTGGAGCAACCAACGCTTCGTAATCCAGTCGACTTTACCGACGAGCGTCTCCGGCTTGGTCGCGAGCGCCTGCAAAACGTCACCCCAGATTTGGATGAGATCATCCGTTTCCTGATCGCGACCCTTCAACTCAGATTTCGCTGCCGCGTGATATTCCATCAACAAATGAACCGCATCGGCGCAACGGCCATCCGCCAATTGCACGAGCCACGGGCCTTCCGGTTGGTGTGAAAGATTTCGGAATGCGACAACCGCGTCAGCCAAAACAATCTTCGGCACCGCGTTGATTTCTAGCAAATCGAGCACGAGCGATGTCGTGCCGACTTTCAGCAAAAGCGACGTGGGCAGAACGTTGGTGTCGCCGTGGAGCAGGTGAAGGCGTCGATACTTACGCGCATCGGCCAGAGGTTCATCGCGCGTATTGATGATGGCGCGATTAAACTGAACCCACTCGAACAAATCATTGTTGATGTAGTCCGCGCGTTGCGACATCTGGAACACATTGTCCATGCCCGGCCGCGCCAATTCGCCGCGAGTTTCCGCCGCCATTGTTGCACCGACACGACCAGCACTGACGTAAAGCATGCGCAACGTCAGAAACGCGAGCAGCGAATGAACGTTCGTTTCAGTCAACGGCGCACTGCGACGAACTAGATAGTTTTCATGACATCCAAACGTTGCGCCGGAGTAATGATCGATATTGTTGCGAATGAAATTGATCTCGCGCTCCAGTCGCATTGACTTGAGCGCATTCATCAAAATCGTATCGCCCGCCTGATCATAACGCAGGATGTCGACGAGGCTCATGCATTCCGGCGTGCAATACTCGAGGTGCCCCATGTCGATATAAGCGCGGCCTCCGTTAAAAAGAAAACCGCCGTTACCGGCGGGTTCGTCCCAATCGCGTTGATGCACGTCGATGAGGCCGTAGCGTTGGTCGCGGAAAATCCAATCGCGCACGCGAGTGATCGCGCTCGGCGTCCCCGGAAAATCATTCGTCAAACACCCGTATTCTGTCTCAAGACCAACGATGCGATTCATACTGCCAATCCAAAATAGCTAACGGCGTGCCAAAACCCTAACGCGCAAACGTCACTTTAGCCCTTAGCGTTTATACTTTAGTTACAACCCCAACTCAGCCGTCGTCTGCGGCTCATACCTTGCCGCTCGCGCACCTTCCCGCGCCAACCAACCGACTTCCACCGTGCGTCCTTTCACCGCTTCGCGCCAACCGGCTTTTCGTTCCTGTTCACTGGGCATCTTTTCGTCGAAAGGTTTATTTTCCACCAACAACCACCAAGCCTGGAGAAGCACTTCGGCCATTTGTTTGCGGTCGGTGACATTCTTGAAATTTTCGTTCAGCCACT
>JAQGOW010000454.1 GCA_028293405.1 Verrucomicrobiales bacterium | reverse complement strand
TAAAGGTCATCGGGGTGCAGCTTGAGACGCTTGCCGGGTTGAAGAAAAGAGCGAGGCACCCAACATGGAGCCAGGCGCAAAAGGCCGCCGGATTCCGCAAGGGCTGCTTCAACGAGAGGTGCGACGTTTGCTTTGAGTGTCTTGAGGGACGTAACCGTATTCATGCCTGCCGCATGTTGTAAAACAATCAGCAGGAATGCCAAGTAGAATCAAAGGTGCGCGCTGGAGGGGCACGAACTCCTACCCCTGCCCTCTCCTATCGTTAACCTTCGAAATCGTAAACCACCACGCGCTGGCAGGTCTTCTTGAACACGCCAGTGACGAATTCGACGTGCATCGGGTGCACCTGATAATCGTCCTGCGCCTTCTTGTTCGCAAAAATCAGGTTCAGTGCGACTTGATACGATTGTTCGACGACCGGCCGCGGGCTCGTCACCATATTGCCGACGTGCATCTGTAACGCGCCGGGAATCGGCCGCAAATATTTTTCCATACCGGCGATGAGTTCATCGGCGGCGTTTGGGTTGTTCGGGTCCGTCCAAAAAATTACAACGTGCGAAAACATGGCGCGAAAGCTAAACGATTTGCTCAACGTTGAAACCAAAAAATGCGCCTCTTCTATCTTGTAACTTCTCACTTCTATCTTCTCCCGCTTCTTCGTAACCTGAAGCGCCCAGTTCAATATGACCGCCCAAACGATTTCGACCGACATCCTCATTCTTGGCACCGGCGGTGCCGGTCTCATGGCCGCGTTACATGCGCATTGGCGCGATCCGCAGCAAAATATTTTGTTGGTCTCGAAGGGCATGCTCGGCAAAAGCGGTTGCACACGCATGGTCCAAGGCGGTTACAACGTCGCGCTCAATCCGAAAGACTCCGTCGAAGCTCACTTCGAAGACACCGTCAAAGGCGGCGGTTACCTCAACGACCAGGATCTCGCGTGGCATCTGGTGCAGGACGCGCCCAAAGTCGTGCGCGAATTGGAAAATCGCATCGGTTGCTTGTTCGATCGCGCGGCTGATGGACAAATTCACCAAAAAGCTTTTGCGGGACAAAGTTTCGATCGGACCGTTCACGTCGGCGATTTGACCGGCATCGAAATCATGTCTCGGCTGCGCGACCAGGTAATGGCCGCGGGCATCCCCTGTTTGCAATACACACGCGGATTGGAACTTTTGACCTCACCCGACGGCAAACGCGTCATTGGCGCGCTGCTGCTCGACATTCAAAGCGGCGAATACGTCGTCGTTAAAGCCAAGGCCACCATTCTCTGCACCGGCGCCGGCCCGCTCATGTATCAGCGCGCCGCGTGCGCACAGGAAAAAAGCTCGGACGGCCCCGCGATGGCCTATCGCGCCGGCGCACATCTCATGGACATGGAAATGGTCCAATTCCATCCCACTGGTCTTGTCGTCCCCGGATCGCGCTTGAATGGCGCGCTGCTCGAAGAAGGCCTTCGCGGCGCAGGTGCTCATTTGTTCAACGGCAAAGGCGAGCGTTACATGGAACGCTACGATCCCGAGAAAAAAGAGCGTTCGACGCGCGATCGTGTTTCACGCGCCGGCTACATGGAAATCATGGCCGGACGCGGCACCGAAAACGGCGCAGTCTTCATCGATGTCACCCATCTCGGCGCCGAGTTCGTGGAAAAGAATTTCGTCGGCATGCGCGATCGCTGTTTGCGCATCGGCTACGATCTCGCGCGCGAACGCGTCGAAGTTTGTCCCACCGCCCACTTCAACATGTGCGGCGTCAGCATCAACCGCGACGGCATCACAAACCTCACGGGCCTATACGCTGCCGGCGAAGATTCCAGCGGCGTGCATGGCGCAAATCGACTCGGTGGCAACGGTGTCGCTGAATCCACCGTTTACGGCGCTCGCGTCGGCGATGCCGTTTCTGACTGGGTCAAAGAGTCCGACCTCGTCGAACCGCAACGTGATCAAGTCGCGCACGCAATTGCCGAAGCCGAAAAATTTCTCTGCCGAAAAGGCGAAAGCCCATGGCCCTTGCGCGATGCTCTCGGCAAAACGACGTGGGAAAAAGTCGGCATCGTCCGCAACTGCCCAGACCTCACCCAAGCCATCGAAGAAATCCGCGTCTTGAGCGAGCGCAACGAAAACGTCGGCGTCCCCGGCAATCGCGAATTCAACCTCACCTGGCAACAATGTCTGGACATGCGCAACATGCTTTTGGCTTCCGAGTTGGTCGCCCGCAGCGCCTTGGCGCGCGAAGAGAGCCGCGGCGCGCACTTCCGCACCGACTTCGAAAAAATCGACAACGTCAATTGGTTGAAAAACATCTACATCGCTCGAGACGGGAACGCTCCAAAACTTTGGACCGAACCCGTGAAGCTGACAAAGCTGCAGCCACAGTGACCACGCAGTAATGTAGAAGCCGACCTCAATACGCGCATAATCCTGAATGCCGCGCTTTCGTGAATGCGTTTATGGTGGAGAATGCCAACACAAACTCTCGAACCACCGACAACTTCAAACCGGCAAAAAGTCGAACAACTTGCACGCGACCTTCGTCGCACTCCACCTCGCAGCCCACGCGAAACTCTCGGCGGCTTGGTAATCGCGGCGCGCATGGTCGATAAAGCCCGCGCAGACATCCTCGGTATTAACGGCGAATACAATTTCTTCCCGTGCGGCCTCGGCGCGTTCTTCTGGAAATTCACGGGCCTCGACGCCATGAAGTTCCGCGAGTTCGTCGCCACGGGCGCAACAGATCAACAAGTCGACCAATGGCTTAGAGCCAACGCGACGCAAAAAGATCCGAAGACGATAATTAAATGGAACAACGAAATGCGTTGCCTGCGTCTCTCTGAATTACCCGACCAGGTGCAGGAATATTTCGAAACCTACATTCCACAATTCTGCCATCCACCGAGCAAAGTGAAATTCTTCTTCGACGTTTACGACGTTGAAGAAGGTGTCCTTTAGCGCCCATAGGCTAACGACAAAATTCCTGTCGGTTTTGTTCGCTCGCGGACAATTATAGGTAATGAGCGAATTAAACGATCCGGAGTTGCTCGCCAAGTATGCGAGCCACCACTCCGAACAAGCGTTCTCCGAATTGGTCGAACGTTACATCGCGCTCGTTTACTCCGCAGCCTTGCGCCAGGTTCGCAATCCCCACACCGCTGAGGACGTCACCCAGGCTGTGTTCACGATCCTCGCTGAAAAAGCCCCCACCCTCATCCGCCACCCTGCTCTCGCGGGCTGGCTTTGTCGCACCACCCATTTCGTTGCGCGCAACGCATTGAAATCCGAATTCCGCCGTCAACACCGCGAACACCAGGCGCACATGCAATCTCTCCTCAACGACTCAGATGACAGCGCATGGACCCAAGTTGCACCGATGCTCGACGAAGCCGTCGCTCAACTCAACGAGCTCGACCGCAACGCCGTCGTCTTGCGTTTCTACCGCAAACAATCACTCGACCAGGTCGGCAATGCGCTCGGCATTTCCACCGATGCAGCTCAAAAGCGCATCTCGCGCGCAGTCGAAAAACTCCGCGCCCATTTCAACAAACGTGGCGCAACCTTGTCTTCCGTCGCACTCATCGGCGTGATAACCGCCAACTCCGCCAAAGCCGCACCGCTTGGCTTGTCGTTGTCCATCACACCGACTGCCATCCAAGGCGCGACTGCCAGCACCACCACCGCAACACTCGCAAAAACAACAATCAAACTTATGGCTTGGACAAAACTAAAAACTACGGCCGCCGTTTGTATTGGCGTATTAGCACTCACCGGCGCGGCTACCATCACCGTTCAAAAACTTAAACCAGCCAACTTCGACCCTGCCGGTTTTCACGCGACCACCTATCCAACGGGCGATCCGGCAGCGATGCAATACATGACCAACAGCTACGGCCACCCCCTTAACTACACTTTCCCTATCAGCCCGGTTACTGGCTGCTCCATAAACGGACTGCTAAACCAATGTATGGAAGTTTCCGGCTGGCGCTATCTGATTGATAAAGAGATCGCCGGCGGATCTGTAAAGTTCGGTCCAGACAAAGTCATGAACGGTGCAGAATGGGTCGCTGCCTTCGAAAGCGCTTTGCAAACCAACACGCCAGAATGGTGGGACCCAACCCGCAAAAAGTTTCGCAACGAAAACCTCGTCCTCATCCGTTACCCCAAACAAAAAACCGTCCTCGTCGTCACCAAAGACAAAGCTTCAAAGTACGGCTCTTAAGCGGTTAGAAATAAGGTCAGCCCCACAGTTCGCAAAGTCGCATAGTTTTTGTCCGGTTTACGAATCGGCGGGTGCTATAACAATGAAATGAGCGATGATAGCGAACTTCTCCGCCGGTTCGTGGATACCCACGACGAAGATGCCTTTGCGGAACTCCTTCGCCGTCATCTCAACCTCGTCTATTCCGCGGCCTTGCGGCAAACCAACGGCGACACCCACCTCGCGCAAGACGTAACGCAAACCGTTTTCACAGATCTCGCGCGTAAAGCTACGTCGCTCGCGCGCCGCTCCGCTCTCGCGGGTTGGCTTTACACCAGCACACACTTTGCCGCCGCCAAAGCTGTCCGCACGCAGCGCCGCCAATTTGCGCGTGAACAGGAATCCCATCTCATGCGCGAATTGCTGGACAAATGTTCACCTGATCTCGAGTGGGAAAAGCTGCGCCCCGTGCTGGACGCCGCAATGCACGAACTGAAGGTACACGACCGCGACGCCATCCTCCTGCGATTTTTCGAGAATCAACCGCTGGCCAACATCGGTGACAAACTCGGGGTCAGCGAAGATACCGCGCGGAAAAGAGTCGAGCGCGCCGTCGAAAAACTTCGGGGCCTGCTGGCGCGCCGTGGAATCACCACTGCCGCCGGAGCGCTTTCGCTCACACTTTCAGCCAACGCCATCCAAGTCGCGCCTGCCGGTTTGGCAACGACACTCATCAGCGCGTCCCTCGCAGGCGGAGCCACCACGACCACGACAGCCACCCTTTTCAAACTGCTCACGATGACAACACTACAAAAAACCTTGATCGCAACTGCACTAGTTGCCGCCGTGGGAACCAGTTTTTACGAAAGTCACCAGGCTTCGCAATCACGCGAACAACTTCAGCAGCTTCAACAACAGCAAGCGCCCCTGCTCAAACAAGTCCAACAATTACAACAAGAGCGCGATGAAGCTACTAACCGGTTGGCGGTGGCATATCAACAGAACGACCGCCTTAGTGCCGGTAAACTTCCATCCGAACTACTGAGCTTGCGCGGCGAGGTCCGCAGATTGCAGCAGGCGAAACAGAATGCGTCCAACGTAAATTCCGGAGCCATTGCCGGCATATTGAGCAACCCGAGCCAAAATGAACTCGATCGCTTAAACCTTCAGGACAAGCTTAAAAGCAAATTCGCGCCGTTCGTTCAACGGATGAACCTGTCGAAAGACGACACTGAAAAACTTTATTCGGCGATCACCGAAAACGAGACCAAAAAGAAGGAGCTCATGGCGTCAATCGTGCGCGGGGATATCGAACCGGCGGCCGCCCTTGAAGCGCGCGACACTGCCCGACAGCAGATGGACGCGCAAATCAAAGCGCTCCTCGGAGATGCCGGTTCTGCCGAATACGACCAATTTCGACGCAGCCTGACGATTGATACATCAATCGACAGCCTCAATCGTGAACTTGGCACTCTTGCTCTCAATCAGGACCAAATGGAAAAGGTCAAAATGCTGCTCTCGGCCAAGCCTGAAATCCTATTAGATGATTTGGATTTGTTCAGGTCCCAAGCGGAATTGGATGCGATCTATCAACAATACGTCGAGCGCGGCCATACCGAACTGCAGCAAGTGGCCAACGTTTTGACGCCAGAACAATTGGCCGCAGCAACCACCATTCAAAGCAATTACTTGAAGCAAATCAAAGTCCGACTGGACCTGGGTCGCACCATCGTTCAAGACGCCTACCGCGCCGCTGGCCGTTAACCTCGCAGCTCGGCAGTTTCATTTTGCCCATTAACTCTTGATTGGCTAGATTAGCCCTGTGAAGGCTACTGACAATCTCATCGCCTGCGACCCCAAGATCATGATGGGTAAGCCCGTCGTTGCAGGGACGCGGATTCCCGTCGAGCTGATTATAGACAAACTCGGTGCTGGAGAATCTGTCGAACAGATCCTTTCCGAACACCCACGCCTCACGCGCGAGTCTATTTCCGCAGCCCTGAAGTTCGCCGCAGACGCTCTGCGTGCCGACGTTGTCTATCCCAGTGCTGACAAAGCGGCATGACCCTCATTGCCGACGAAAGCGTTGATTACCCCATCATCGCGCGCCTGCGACAGGATGGATTCGAAATTGTTGCGATCGCCGAAATATCACCCGCAGTTCCCGACGATTTCATTCTCGAGAAAGCCCGCACGCAAAAACTCCTTCTACTAACCGGGGACAAAGACTTTGGCGAACTCGTCTTTCGAGAAAAACTGGTCTCCGAAGGCGTAGTTTTAGTTCGTCTTTCAGGTCTTAAACCCGAAACAAAAGCCGAACTTGTCTCCACGAATTTTCGCCAACACGCGAACGAGTTTATCGGTAATTTCAGCGTCATTAGTCCGGGGATGCTAAGGGTTCGCAAACGGAACGATTGATCGCCCACCCACACCTCGAGACTCACGAAGAAATAATCCGATTCAACAGTTTCTGCACTGCAGACCCGAAACTCGCCATCCCCACCGTCAAGGCAGCCATCAAATAAGCCATGCCAGGACTCGGAAGTTTCAACCAACCGAACCATTTGCCAACACCAGCAATGGTTGCATGCCCAAGCCGCACGGCAAATCCGTGTAATTGCAAACTGAGCGTCAAAACCAATAAATCAAAAAACGCCGTATCGCCGAGCAATCCTAAACAAATAAATTCAGGATTCGCCATGATGACAATCGCGACCACCAGAGCTAACAGCCCGAAAACCTTCTGCCTCCCGGTAAGCTCCCGAAGCCAAGAAAAACCTCGCGGCTGTCCACGTCGGCTCGACGCGCACAAAAGTAAAATCACAATCATCACCTTCGTCTGCATAAATAATTCCGTCAGTTGGCTCGCAGGCGGTAGAAGGCTGGGGTTGAGACTGAATTGTTTGTTATCACGAAGCGATCACCGACAATCGCCGCAGGTCCCGCGATCGTCGTCCACGACGTTACATCAGTCACGTTTGACGTTGTTTGCACCCAATAATTAGGAGCCGAGATCGGCCACGACAAGGAAGCCGCACCTCCGGTTGCATGAATTCTCGGTGGCACCAAAGAACTGATCCGAATCGTGTTGTTCCCCGTGTCAGCAAGATAAAGCAGACCGTTGCTGTCGAGCGCCAACCCGCTTGCAAAATAGGTGCGCGCAGAGCTGCCACTGCCGTCGATGTTCCCGGCGGCTCCTGAAAGGCCTGCGATCGTCGTCACGTTCCAATTAGTGCCAGTGATCGCAATTTGGCGGAGCGTTTGATTGCCGGAATCGAGCACAAAAAGAATTCCGCCTCCCGCACTAACAATCGACGTCGGTTGAAAAAATCGCGCTACGTCATTCAGGCCATCGCTATCACCCCAAATACCAGGCTTTCCTACAATTGTTGTCACCACTCCGGCTGAAGTGACCTGTCGGACTGTATGGCTCCAGAACTCCGTCACAAATAAATTGCCGTTGGTATGGGCGGCAATTCCCGTAGGGCCGTTAAATCGCGCTCGATTCGTTGCTCCGTCGACACTGCCGGAGTAACCCGCACGGCCAGCAAGTGTGGTTACGGTACCGTTCGCAGCAATTTTCCGAATCGTATAATTCCAGGTATCGGCCACGAAAATTTGTCCCGCGCCATCAACGGCCAACGCCTGCGGGTGGTTAAATTGCGCGTTGGTGCCGATCCCGTCAAAAACGTTAGGGTAACCAGCGACGCCGGCCAACGTGCTCACCTGACCCAACGGAGCAATTTTCCGAATCGTCGAATTTCCTGTGTCAGCAACGTAAACGAATCCTGCGCTGTCGACCGCCACACCTTGTGGTGCGTTGAACTGTGCGTTCGTGCCGATGCCGTCAGCACTGCCAACTACGCCTGCAAAGCCGGCAAATGTAGTCACGTTGCCATCGGCAGTAATTTTTCGAATGGTGCTGTTTTGCGTATCGGCAACAAAGATCGTTCCATCAGCGCCAACTGCGATTCCGCTTGGCGAATTGAATTGCGCATCATCACTTAACGCATCGACCGCTCCCGCCGTCGGCCGACCCGCAAGCGACGAAAGCGGCACCGACTGAGCGCGCCCGGCAAATACAACCGCGCCGCAAATCAGCGTCACCAACACGAAAGTTTTTGAGGCGCTTAGTTCCATTTGTTCGGGTGGTAGATAAGCCCAAGTGAGTTCGTCGTGGCTGCCTGCACCGTGCCACGGAGCTTGTAAGTTGCGCCACGTCGCACACCCGGCACGCGGAAAATAAACGTCGGCGTGCCGCTATACGATTGCGAATCGATTTGCAGCCCATTCTCCAAAAGCGCGACCGATTGGATCGCCATCGAGCTGCCGGAGGTGGTTATAAAGCTCGTCACGAAATCACCCGCACTGATGCTGCTGGTGATGTCCCAATCCACTGGAGAATAGCTCAACGGTGCGCTCGTCCAACTAGCGATGATCGGCGGATCGGCATGCGGATTGTAACTAATACCTGCGAAGTCCAGCCGTTGCTCGTGAATCACGAGGCGATTCGTAAAGTCCGTGTAATTTTTCAACCCCGGCGCGGTCCAATTAACCTCCGCCAAAGCACACAGTCGCGGAAAAGCCCGAAACTCCATATCCACACGTGAAGGAATGTATTCAGCCCAGCAATTTCCCTGCACACCAAGAATATTATTCGTGTAGGCGGCGGGGAGCGCGGCCGGAATTGGATTCATGGCGTACGCCGTCGCCAACGTTACAGTGCCGGATTGCCACGGTGGTTCCGAAATCCACTTACCGGTCGAAGACGTTTCCAAAAAATTGATGTAACAACTGCTCGTCGGGGTCATGATCGCTTTGCCGCCGTTCGTCGCTGCAAAAGTCGCCCTGCTCGATGTGCCGGTGAGCCAATCCATCAACACGGCGTTGGTGACAAAGCCACCGTTAAACAATTCGCTCCAACCGATGATCGTCCGGCCTTTGGTCGCGGCGAAGTTCGCGATGCGTTGTGCAAAGTAGCCTTGGTATTGCTGCGTCGTACCAATGCCAAGGCTATTGCCGAGATCGATGTCCAATTGGTGGCGGGCCCAATTATAATACGTGACTTCATCTCCGCCGATGTGAATGTATTGTCCCGGAAACAGGTCCGTCACTTCACTCAGAATATCTTGAAGAAAGGCCAACGTTTCCGGCCGCGCCGGACAAAAGACGCCACTGCCATTGGAGTTAACCACGTCGAGATTTCCATACGGCCCATTCTGACAGGTGGAACAACCACATCCGAACTGCGGATAGGCCGTCAACGCCGCGAGCGAATGTCCCGGCATTTCAATCTCCGGCACAATCGTTATGTGCCGCTGTGTTGCATAAATTACAATCTCGCGAATGTCGTCTTGGGTGTAAAAACCACCGTACTTACCCGCATCGTTGAAAGCCGTCGACGACCGTGAATTCAATCCAAAATCGATACCGTTGCGCCACGCACCAACCTGCGTCAGCAGCGGCCACTTTTTAATCTCAATCCGCCACGCCGTATCATCGTCCAGATGCCAGTGAAGCGTGTTCAGCTTGTGAATCGCCATCGCATCGAGATAGCGCTTGATCTCATCTTTCGTGAAAAAGTGGCGCGCCGAATCAATCATCCACCCCCGCCACGAAAATCGCGGCGTGTCCTGGACATAAACACAAGGCGCGGTCCACGCGGTGTTGGTGGCTGGATGTTGCGAATAGATTTGCGGTGGCAACAATTGCAACAACGTTTGAATCCCGTAAAAAACACCCGCCGCCTGCCCGCGAATCACGACTGAATTCGTCGCAACCGTCAACTCGTACCCTTCCGCTCCCAAATTGCTGAGCGCGGTGTTCGTCGTGAGGAGAATCGTTGTCTTTGCCGCCAACGAAGTGTTCGTAGAAACTTCAAACCTGAATCCCGTGGATCTCAATAACTGCGAAGCCAAATACTCCCCTTCATGTCGCAGTTGAGAATCGACGAGGATTTTCGTTGAGGCCGTCAACGGTGTTGTCGTGGATTGAGACGGGCAAAGAGTAAAAGTGCCCGATTGCATCTGCATCAACTGCGGCAGCGGAATGATCGCCGGCGTCGCCGCTAACATTGCGGGCCGTGCCAGAAAAACAGCGAGCAGGACAAAACCTCGCAACCAAAGAGGCAAGCCACACAGACAACAATGAAAATGTTCGCGACCAAATTTCATTTCAGAATCGGCTTACCCACAACGGGCCAATGATAGCCAAACAGTCCCCCGAGCACTAGTACTCTATTGGTTAATGCACGGTAACCGACCCGCTCCCTGACGGCGTCGCAAACGCGCCATAAGCACAATCGGTATTGGGTAGCGCCACTCCGAAGACATTGCGGTTTTGCGACGCGCCCGTCGGAAGGTATTTGAGCGTAATCAATCCTGTCGAAGTCTGGATATTCCCACTAACCGAATTCGTCGAGTTGAACCCGCTCGCTTTTGACGAAGTGTCTTTTGTTATCGTGTTGTTGTTATCAATGATGACTTTGAATTGGAGCGGCGATTCACCACCAAATCCGCCAGCTATGTTGAGAGTTGCTGTCGGCAAATTCAGAGCCGGTGAATGCGGCGTGTAAATCGAGCCGATGACGTCAATGATTCTGTTGAAACCGACCGAATAACCCGGAACTACGTTTGCTGGCGCAACCCAGGTCAAAGAGCCCACCGGATGGTCGGAAGCAAAAGAAAGCCAGCCAGCAATGAGCCCTCTATGATTGTATAAATCGCAATAGATCGGCGCATTACCGTCCTTCGAAAGCGGAACCGTCTGTGAGAACGGTGTGCCGTCGGCGAGCTTTCCGGACAGATGGAGCACTCTGTTCGCTGGGATGTTCATCAATCCGTATCCATAGCCTGATGGCGAATTTGTCGGCGCATCCGGGGCAGGCGCGAGCGCCATCGTGCAGCGATGCGCCGAGTATGGATAGCCGGGACCAAATACCGCTAGGTCCGCAACCAGCGGTGCCGTCCAATTTTCGCTAACGCAAGACACCGTGCCGGTGATTTGTTTGCTGCCCGTGTTCCAATCCATGTGCAGAGAAGCGTTCACCGCAGCCCCTGCGCGCGCGATCGTTTGCGAATCGTTTCCGGCGACGTCGAACGTTCCCGCCAACACAAAAACACCTCCGGCCAAATACAATTTTCCGCTATACGTGTGATTTGTTTTCACCGCCAAATTGAAAATGGCACCCGCGCTCTTTTCCGCGACGCCACTCGTTTCGGAGAAAAGACCGTTGTAACTGCCGTTGAGTTTGTTCACCGCGATTGGATTAGGAACAAAGTTCGCCACCAGCGTCAGATTACTCTTCATCACAAACGCGCATTGCGTCGATGACGTCAGCGGCAACCCGTTGGCATTTTCCACCCAATTCGAGAACATCTGTTGTTTGCCCGGCGTCGCTTTGATCGAGTAGGTGTGATCTCCGGCCAATTGCGTGCCGCTACGAATGGACACAGTGCCCAGGCCATGGGTCAAAACCGTCAGCGGCGAATACCATTGATAATTGATAGTGTAGGTGACAGGCGTGGAAGCGTTCCCGCGATAATCGAAGCTTTGTACCGTGAACGTATTTGCCCCCGTATTGAGGACGACGCCGGCGGACCAGTTCGCGAAATGACTTGTTGTGGAAGCGATCTGCTGAGGGCCGCCGTTCAATGAGTAGAGTACCAAAGCCACACCCGTATTAACCGAGGCGCCCTGATCGGCTGCCGTGCCCGTAATGGTTATAAATTGGTTCGAAACAGTCGCACCGCTGGAAGTCGGCTTCGTGATTGTCACGGTGGGCGCTGTCGTGTCCGACGGCGAACGGCTGGGTAGAACGACCAGCTTGAACGTGAGGCATAACTGCTTGCCGTACCAGTCAGTCGCAGTCACCGGCACAATTGTGGTTCCAACCGCCTGCGGCATTCCGCTGAGTGTATCGGCAATGCCGTTGGCTGGATCGCCGACCATCGTCAAACCGTTTGGCACCGCCCCCCATATACGGAACGGCGGAACTGCATCGAAGAACGGCACATAAATTGAGCAAGGATCGTTCTCTAGTTGAAACGTCCCGCCACCAATAAACAGCACTGCACCGGAAGGCAAAAGGTGGGCAGTGCCACAATAGCGCATTGGAATTTCTCGGTCAGACGTCGTCCAGGTGTCGGTCGCAGGATCGTAGAGTTCGATGGGATCGCCGAATTGCAAGCTGCCTTCGATCAGGACTCTGCCATCAGGCAGAAGGGTCGCAGTGTGGGCAGCTCGTGGCAAGATAGCCCGTACGAATGTTCGTGGATGAGGTTCGCCAGTTAACTTGGTCCACACATCTGAACTCGGATCATATGCTTCCGTCACCGTGCCGGCTACCACCAGGACAGTTCCATTTGGCAGCAGGGTTGCAGTCCCTGCATTGGTTGAATTCATCGGACTGGTCGGCATCCATGTGTTCGCCGACGAGTCGTTTATTTCCGCGGAGCCACCGCCGGTGACCAGCACTTTGCCGTTAGGTAGCAATGTGGCGGTCTGAGCCGTGTGGTTAACGTTCATCGGACTGGTGCCCCTCCAAAACCCTGTTGCCGGATCGAAGGTTTCTGCAGTTCCCCCACCGCAAACCAGCACTTTCCCGTTCGGCAAAGTGGTAGCTGTTCCACCCGGATGCGAGCCGCCCATCCATGGCGTCGCTGCCCACCTGTTGGCGACCGGATCG
>JAQGOW010000443.1 GCA_028293405.1 Verrucomicrobiales bacterium | reverse complement strand
GAAATGGCGAAAAAGGAAGGAAGCAGTGAGCAACTCAGGTTTGCTCACTGACGGAAAATGGGAAGCCGAAGAACTTCGACAATCTTGCGTCCGATTAGATGGCGCCGCTCCTTTGTGACAGAACCTTTCCGTTCGGAGAAGGTTGCTTTCGGCAAGAGGTAGATTTTATCGCACCGAGCCAAGGTTTGCCAGTCAAGCCCATCAGCTTCGTCCAAGAGAACTTCGGTGACTTTTGCAGGTCGAGAAGCGCGGGACGATGTGCAGAGTAATACGTTGACCTCGGCGATGTCGGAGTTGGCGCACGTTTCGTCGTTCGAAATGACAATCGCCGGATGCCGCTTCTCTTTGCTGAACGGAAACATGTAGATGTCCCACTGATTCATTATTCCAGATCCTTTGGTGCGGCGATAACGGAGGCTTTGGCCAGCTTGTTTTCTTCGGCGATTTCAGCTTTCGAGTAAATGTTGGCAAAGTAACAAGGAGGCCGCACCGGAATTGGATCAATTTCAGCGACAGGTTGCAGAATGAAGCGTTTATGACCTTTGACGATGTACACCGTTTCACCTGCTGAGGCCTTGTCGATCAACCTGCCTAAATAGGTTTTTGCTTTGCTCAAAGTAAAAAACTCCGAGCCAAGCTCGGCGCGAGAGTTCTTGTGTGCGCGACGGCGAGACCTAATCATAGGCTAAAAGTAGGCTGATATTAGGCTGATGTCCAGCTTGTCTTAGGCGGCGACAGCGGTTGGGATTGTTCGCTCGTCTCGCTTGAAGCTGTGCCAATACCGAGTGGGTATTACGGTCAAAATGATCAGCAGCACTTGGCTGACGTCGAAGGCGATTAGCCACCAGAACGCAGCGTCCATGAATCCGTAAGAATGCAGGCCGACGCCGAGCATGTTCACGCCGAACCAAGAGAAGCTGGTGACGATGTTGCCGAAGATTGCCATGGCCATGAGACCGCGCTCGCGAATCATGCCACCCCAGCGGGCGTGCAGGATGATGGCGTTCCAAAGGACAATGATGAGGGCGCCGTTTTCTTTCGGGTCCCAGCCCCAGAAACGACCCCACGATTGATCGGCCCAGATTCCGCCGAGGACGGTGCCGACGAAGCTGAACAAGGTGGCGAAACAGACGATGCCGTAAACCATTTTGCCGAGAGACTTTCCCAGTTCGACTTGGCTGCCTTGGCCAGAGAGCTGGCTGGCCATGTGTATTCCAGCTTTCGGGCCAGCCACTAATCCAACCGTGGCGCTCAGCGCCGCAGATGTGCGTGCAGTTGGCTTTTGCGACAACAGCGGAGTGAAAACCCCCAAAAAGACGTAAATGATAGCAAGCAGACCGGCGACGAAGGTCGAAGCGTAGCCGAGCGTGACGACGACGACGTGGGTGGCGAGCCAGAAATTTGTGTCGAGAACCGCGCGCATCATTTCCATGGTGTCGCCGCCGAGTGCGAGATTATGTGCAATGAGCAATGTGACAAAACCGGCGAGCGACGCGACTGCAACACCGATGCCCACGCGGTAGATGCGTTCGAGAACGAGGCCGAGTATCATCGCGCCCCAACCGATGAAGATCGCGGAGGAATACAGGTTCGTGACGGGCGGACGGCCTTCCAGATACATACGGAAGATCAGGCCGAACGTGTGGACGACGCCGGCGAGGATGACGATGTAGCAGGACGATTTACGCAGCGATTCAGACAAGTTTGGCAATGCCGAAAACGTCAGGAGCGAGAACGCGGCCAGCACGAACGCGAAGATATACATGATGGTCGCGTGAAGGAACGGCTTGGTGTCGTTGAAGAAAAATTCTTCGTTACCCTTCTTAACCTCAGGCGCGAATTTTTGCTGGAGCCAGCTTTTGTATTCGACGAGCGCTTTGTTGAATTCTGCGGTGTCGTCGGCGCTAAAAGCGGTGGCCATGGTGGCGTAGTTGCGGACGGGCTGATAACCACGGTTCTTTTCACTGGCGACATCGAGCAAGCCGCGTCCGATGTTGCCCCAGTTGTCACGGTTCTGATTTGGGTCCGGCGGCGGGACGACCATCGGGTAATAACGTCCGGCATACTGGTTCGTGGAGAACTCGAATGCGGCACTCACTGGCACCCAGAATTTATCGAGCGCGTTGGTGTCGTAAGCCTTGTGGACTTGTTGCAATTCGATGGCGGCGAGGCCGGGGCCAATTGTTTTTTCGAAGTCTTTGTATTGTGCGGCGAAGTTGTCGAAGAACGGCGGGACAACGGCGACCTTCAGGTTTTCGTAGAGGAAGAGCGCGTTTTGCAATTTGACGACTTGCTTCTGGAGCGGCGAACGTTGTTTTTCGTCGACTTGATACGCCTGACCGGCTTGATCCCAAATTTCGGTCATCAACGGCTTGAGCTGATTGAAGGTGTAATAGCGCAGGCCGGATTTCTCGACGCCTGTGTCGCCGAGTTTCAATTCCGCCAGCAGGTCTGGATGATGGATCAGGAAAATCGGTCGTTCATCGGCAGCCTGCGGCTTGAACATGACTTCCATCAGCCAATCGGTTGATTTGATTTTTTTTGCGTGATGCCAGAATTGCCACGAGGGGATTTCCTCGAGCGGAACATCGCTGGTGCTGCGGATTTGGAGCAATGAATTCAGGCCGACGGAGTCGAACGGTTGAATACGGCCGTTGAGCAGGACGGGTAGGGCACCGAACTCGCGCGTTTTGAACCCGGGTTTATCGGATTTCGGCGCGAAGACGACGATGACTTCTATCGCGAATAGCGCGAAGAAACACCATGGCAGAAGTTTCAACGCAAAGGCGCGAAGGCCCGAAGGCGCAGATGGATTTTGTGAATGTTCGGTCGTCATGAAAGGGTGACCTCCTGAGTTGCCTTAACGTTTTGCTTTTTCGCGTCGTTGCCTTTTTGCGACTTTGCGTTGGCGGGAACGTTGCGGCGTTTTGTTGCGAAATTCAGAAGATGCATCATGAACTGGATGATTAAGCCGAGCGCGACGAGCACGCAGGCGAGATATGGAGTCAGCCAGCTTGGATTGCGGACGACTTGAAATGTAGACCAACCCGCATCACTGGTCGCACGGCTCATTTCAAGAGGATCCATTTGATATTGGAAGAAAGTCAGGCCCGCGTAGCGCAATGGATTATTCATGTAAATTACCGTTTCGCGTGCTTCGTGTTTTTCAGGATTCTCCAGGCGAATCCGACTGGCGAAATTTTTTGGAACATCGGTGCCCTTGTATTTTTCGTGGGTGGCTTTCAGCAGGGTCAGCGAAAACGGATAATATTCGCGCTCGAAACGGAGGGCGACTTCGTAGGGTTTGCCGTTAATATCGAGGGTTTGATTTGCGTCCAGGGCTGCCGTGAGGAGATAGGTGCCGAGGGATTTGTCGCCGTCGAGGAATTCGACAAGCGCCGCAGGAATATTGCGGTGTTCGGTGTCGGTGACCAGAGGTTGCGGCATGACGCAGTAGCCGTCCAGATCACCGCCGGTGACGCCGAGATCCTTCGGCAGAATCGTTCCTTGAGGAATGTTCGTGGCAATCGCCGGGGTGCGGAATAAATTCGCGTTCGGCCAAAAGTTTTTGACGTTGATCGTCACCGGCAACTTATCGCTCTGGATTGTTTTCTTTTCTGCCAGCAACGACTCGGAAACAGCAATTACGCGATCGGTGTTTGTGTCGGAGGTGTCGACGATGGCTAGTTCTGTTTCACGAAATGCTTCGGAATAGTTTTTCGACTCACCTTCGTTCAAGCGCATGGCGCTTTCGTGCGAGAAGATGTCGGTGGCGAATTGGCCGATGAACAGAAGGATCAAGCCGAAGTGCGCGAGCAGGATCCCGATCTTGTTTTTAGTCAGCTTGAAGCGCGAGATGTGTGCAGCGATTAAATTGGCCAGGAGAAGGCCGCCAACGAGGTAACCGCCGGGGAAAATCGGGATGTGCAGATGGCTGCCGGTTGGCGACCAAAAGACGAGCAAGCTGCGGAAATAACGGTTTTGCGCCTGATAAAGACCTTCGTCGACTTGCGCAATTGTGCCGATGAACACCAGCGCGATGCCGAAGCACAAACAGACAACGGTCAACCGGAGGGACGTCAGGATTTTTATCAGCTTATTCACAAATCTTTAGTTCTATCCACAGCTAGGCCGCGCCCGCGCGGACCTGCCAAAAAACACCGGCTCAGTAGCGCACACCTTTGACGAAATTCAAGAAGGTCGCCTTCGATTCTTTAACGGTGTTCTTGTCGCCCAACAGTTTATAAAACCAGGTGTTGCCGTCGTGCGGAATTGCGATTGCAATCAGGCGCGCGGGCTTGCCGGTTTTGGCATCGGTGCCTTCGATATCGACGGAATAGCCGGTTTCAAAGGGTTTTGCGACAGTGTCCAATTGCGAATCATCAATATCGGGTTGGCCCATCTGTCGACGCCAACGATTGACGTTCGGCAGTTTGCCGCCGACATCGCCGGGGAACGTGCTGATTGCGACGACTGCCTGACCACCTGATGCACCGGAAACTGTATAACTCTTAAGCACCATCGGACCGGGCGCTTTTTCTTTCCAAGTTGCGGGGACATCCATCTTTGGGCCGGTGACGTCGGACTCAGCTTGCGTAGATGGGACGTTTTCAAGTCCAGCGTGTGGATCGGAGCCGGTTGCCGGTGCGATATTTAGTCCTGCATGCGGATCGGAACCGGTTGTCGGCGCAACGTTAAGTCCCGCGTGCGGATCGGCGGGGGCGGCATTCACCGCTTCACCCGAATCCGTAAATTGAACCGATTTCAGAAATTCGCGAAAAGCCGGCTTGGCGTTTTCGACGGTTTCACTGTCGCCTTTCAGTTTGAAAAACCAAGTGCTGCCGTTGTGCGGGACGGAAGCGACGGAAATGGTCGAGCCGTTGTTGCTGAGTTCGTAAAGCTTGCCGGTTTCGCCGCCTACACTGACCCCTTCGCTTTTGCCGGGTTCCGAAACAGGTTTGAGACCGAGTTGGGTGCGCCAACGATTAAGGTTGGCTAATTCGCCGCCAACGTCACCACCGAACATGGTGATGCTGACATCTGCGGTTTTGCCGTTTTTACCCGGAACAGCAAGGCTGCCGATGACCATGTTGCCGGGGGCGCGTTCTTGCCAATCAGACGGCGCGGTCCATTTCACCGGCGCGGATGATTCGGTTTGCGGCGAAGCTTCAGTATGACGTTCCTTCGGAATCGTGTAGGTGCGGATGTCGTCTCGGGCAAAAATTGTGGTGGCCCCGACAACTATCACTAACGCGATTCCAGAAAACATTCTCTTCACAGGTCATAGAAGATAACATGGGGCCGGTAGGGCAAAAGCCGTATTTTGGCTTTGTCAGGTCATATTTTGGTTAGTCACACTCGATTAAGTGAGAGCGCGCAGAGGCAAACGCCCAATTTTCGAGCGAGTAGAGGATGCGAACGAGGCCCAGTTTTCTATTTGGCGAAGCTGATTTTTAGACCGCCGTCGCTGCTGGTACTGGATTTTGCAACAACTGATTTGGACGCGGACAAGGGTTTTGGTGCGGGCGCGTCGGTCTGGTTGACGGTGTGAATTAAGAAATGCGGCAGATAAGCACGGACAAAATTGCCAGTGGCCGATTCGAGTAGAACATCATTTTGGATTTCGCCATAGGTCGGGAAGCGAATGCCTTCGAAGTTTTTCTCCTGCATTTTGAGAGTGGCCTCCCGTTCGGCTTTGGAGACGATGTGCGAATTCATGACCGCGAGCAGCGCGATCAGAATGCACGTAAAACGAATCACGCCCGAGGTCATGCCTAAATAATATTCGCCGGAACCGAAGTAATCGCCTGACTGAAAGGTGTCGTCGAGTTTCTTTTTGAGATTGCCCAGGAGCCCGTAAACCAGGCAGCCAACGAAAAAGTAAGCAGCAATCGCGCAGGGCAGAAGCGTCAGACCGGTGCGTTGCGCGAGTGGACGAGCGATTTGGATGTAGAAGAGGCTCGCGACGATGACGAAGCCGATCCATTGCGTCAGGGGCAGCAGTTCCTGCGACATGCCGTGCTTGCGCCCGCGGAAAATGCCGACGATCAGCCAGACCACGACGGCGAGGTCAAACCAGTTCATGTGCAGGGCAGTAAAAAAATCGCTCTTCAAGTATTGCATCTCAGGGATGAGATAGCAGGAGTCTTGCCGTAAGAAGGAATGCGATGGGAGCATTGATTTGCAATGGGATACAAAAGGCCTCGGGTAAGAAACTTTCGAGGGCCAAACGAAGCTTGTCCCTGTTGCCAGACAATGTTAAAAGAATGGGCGAGTGGGTTGAGCCCTTAGATTATAGACACTGTGCATCTTCGTCCTTTTAGCTATTCCTTCGCGCTCTGTTTGTGCGCCGCTGCGGCGTGTGGACAGACGGTTAACAGTTTCACGCCAACGTATGGTCAACCCGGAGATCCCGTCACCATCACCGGCACGGGTTTTACCGGTGCGACAAGCGTTGAGTTCAACGGTCACGCTGCATCGTTCGCAGTGTCGGACCAGCTCGGCACACAAATTAATGCTTTTGTTCCTGTAGGGGGCGGTGTTGGGCCGATTACGGTGAGGAAAGGAGGGGCAAGCGGCACTAGCGCAAATTCATTTACGGTCATCGGTGCCGGACCTTACATCGCCAGTTTCCCCCAAACTGGTGCGATTGGTAGTTCCATTACTTTGACGGGTGCACACTTTACGGTCTCGACTACGGTTAAATTCAATGGAACGTCCGCGGCGGTTTTTACGCCTACAACCGATACGCAACTGACCGTGACAGTTCCGAACGGCGCAACAAGCGGTGCAATCACCGCAGCAAACACTTCGGGAAGTTGGGTGAGTTCGAATCTGTTTTATTTCATGCCTGGGATACAGAGTTTTTCACCTGTTAACGCACGGCCCGGAACAAATGTGGTTATCAAAGGCACGAATTTTCTTGGTGTGACGACGGTCGCATTTGGTGGGCTGAACGCCATCATCTTTACCACCAACAACAACACGCAGATTACCGCAGTCGTTCCGGAGAACGCGGTCACTGGATTGTTGCACGTGACCACGCCGGCGGGGCAGTTCATCTCGACAAGCAATGTGTTTGTGAATCCCAATATAGTGTCGTTTTCTCCCTCGATCGGTGACGTCGGAACGGAGATAACTATCAACGGCACGAATCTTAACGGCAGTGGTTTGGTCGTGCGTTTCAACGGTGTTCAGGCGTCGGTCACATCGACGAGCTTCAACCAACTCAAGGCAGTGGTGCCCAGCGGTGCAATGTCAGGTGCGATTACAGCGCAAACGAGTGACGGAACGACATCGACGACGGCCAATTTTTTCCTGCCGCCAGCGATTTCCGGTATTTCACCCACGAGTGCAGCGATTGGCGCAACCGTGACGATCTCCGGGAAAAATTTCACGAACGCGACATCAGTGCAGTTTAATGGAGTCAACGCGACTTCTTACACGGTCGTGACGAATACACAGATTACGGCCGTTGTGCCGCCGGGACCTACCAGCGGCCAAGTCACAGTCGTGACGCCGGGCGGTTCTGCGCAAAGTGCGCAGGCGTTTTTCGGAGCGCCCGTGATTACATCGGTAACACCACCGGCTGGTGTCGTTGGGGTTGATGTCACGATTTTTGGAACGAACTTTTTTGGCCTCACCAATATTCAGTTCAACGGCGTCAATGCCGTGATTGGCAATATGACTATCAATTCTGTGATGACAACCGTTCCAGCCGGTGCGACGACCGGACCGATCACACTGAAGACATTTGGAGGCATTGTGAATTCCAGTTCGTTCTTTATCGAACCTCTGATTCTTGGCGTGACAAACCTTAATGACACCACGTTGCGGCTTTCGTGGACGACCAATGCGCCGGGGTTCGGCTTGCAATCGACGACCAATTTGCTGAGCGCGAACACTGCCTGGGCGAACGAAACCAATGCGACGCAGTTGATCGGCGGCAAGGTCACGTTCACGAACAACACGACTAGTTTTCCGCAAAAGTATTTCCGGCTGCGCAAATAGCGCGCTTACTATGCGTATCCTGATTGCAACGGTCACCGCGGGTGGTGGGCACCTCGCAGCTGCTGCTGCACTTGAACAAGCCTGGCGCGCGATGCGGCCGTGTGATGTTGTGGAATGCAAAGACGTTCTCGATTTTGCACCACGCCTCTATCGCAAGATGTACGTGAAGGGCTACGTGAAATTCGTCGAGCACGCGCCGGAGTTATACGGGATGGTTTTCAAAAAGACGGATAACGCCAGCAAGGTCCGTCGCGCGACCAGTGCCCGGCGCAGCTTCGCCCATCATACCAATAAAAAATTCGTCACTTACCTGAAGAGCTTCAAACCGGATGTGGTTTTGTGCCCGCACTTTTTGCCGTTGGAAATTTTGGGACACATGCGCGCGAAAGCTGCGAAAGCCAAGAAGGCCGCAACGCCCTCGTTGAACGTTTGCATTGTGACTGATTTCGAAGCGCACGCGTTTTGGTTGGAACCCGGCGTGGATATGTATTGCGTCGCGGCTGCGGAAACGGGCGCGAGTTTGGTCGCACGCGGCGCGAATGAGAAGGACGTCGTCGCCACTGGAATTCCGATTGGCGCGAAATTTGCCGAGCCTGTTGATATAGTCGGCGTACGACGTCGTTACGGTTTGCGTGATGATTTGCCGACGGTGCTGGTTTTGAGCGGCGGTTTCGGCATGGGACCGGTTGCGGAGATTCTCGACGAGCTGGATAAAGTTGATACGCACTTTCAAACCGTCGTGGTGTGCGGGCGCAATGAAGAGTTGCGCAAAGATTTGGCCGGTCAGGACCGCAAGCATCCGACGCACGTGCTTGGGTATTGCAATAACATGCACGAGCTGATGTCAGCTTCGAGTTTGATTGTGACAAAGCCCGGTGGGCTGACGACTTCGGAAGCGATGGCTATTGGCCGTCCGCTCGTGATCCTGAATCCGATTCCCGGACAGGAAACGGCAAACAGCGATTTCCTTTTGGAACGCGGCGCGGCTATCAAGTTGAACCGCGTTGAGGATTTGCCGTTTCGAATTAAAGAACTGCTCAGTTCAAAGAAACTATTGCAGATGAGCGCAGCGGCTGCGGCATTGGGAAGACCGAATGCAGGGAAGGATATTTGTGCCGCAGTGTTGGCGAAGATGCAGGCCTAAGCGGGTTCGTCGTAATTGATTGAAACGATTTCCCACTCCTGCGTTCCTGCGGGGATTTGAAACTTAACCCGTTGCCCGACGGTCGCGTTGAGTAACGCTTTCGCAACGGGTGAACGCCAACTGACCCAATCGCGATCGATATCGGTTTCGTCCACGCCGACAATGCGATATTTTGTTTCGACGCCGTGCTTGTCGCGGACTGTAACAGTCGCGCCAAAACGGACTTTGTCATCGGATTGCGCGGGCGGTTGGACAACTTCAGCGGCAAGCAGGCTTTGGTCGAGGTAAGCGATACGCATCTCGATTTTTTGGAGCAGTTCGGCTTTTCCGGGATCGTTGGACGTGACGGCACGAGGGCGTTCGATTTCACGCAGGTTTTTGAGTTCGTCTTCGATGCGTTTCGCCCCGGCAGCGGTGATGTAATTCTTCACGCCCGGCGGCAACGGCGACATGGGACGTTGCAGGACAGGTGACATGCCGGCGTCTTCGTCGCGTGTGAAGGCTTTGCTCATCTGTCAAAGAAACGTAGCTTCGAAGTGGCGAACCGGCAACGGCCTAGTTCTTGGCAGCTGCTTTGTGCTGTTGCGCAGCGACGATCTTTTTATCGAGCGCCGCGCGTTGGGAAGGGAAGAGAGCTTTGACGCGCGTGTAAACATTCACTGCTTTCTCCCATTGCTGCTGCATCTCGCAAATGTTTGCAGCGCGCACACCAGCTTCATGTGCCCAGAAGGAACTGAATTGCGTAGGGTCATCGTTGAAATCGGGAATCACTTTTATGTAGTGCGCCAGCGCGTAATCGAGCTTGTCTTGTGCTTCGTAGCAACGGCCGATTCCCACTTCAGCTTGGCTGCGCGTTTCGATTGTCGCTTGCGGCATCGTAGCTGCGCTCGCGTAAGCCATCATGGCTTGCACTAAAATCGTCGGCGCGGATTTGTCGGTTGCCCATGCGAAATAACAATCGCCAATTCGGCCCATCGCCAGCGGTGCGGTTGCGTTTGTTGGCGTGGCGTTGGTCAACTTGCTGAACGCGGCGAGCGCTTCCTTGAAATAATTTGTGCACGCAGGATCTTTGACGCTGTCGTGAAACTGTTGGAATTTCGCATCGCCTAACGCGAAGTGCGCCTTGGCTACGATTGTCGCGGGCGCATTGGTGTCGTTAATCAGTTGCAGCAAATAATCACTCGCATCAGCCGGACGTTGACCGGCAAGCGCCGCGCGGCCAGCCATAAGGCGCGCCTGATATGCGAGTTCGCCCGAGGCCGGATAGCGCTGATAAAGTTCCTGGTAAGCCTTCTCCGCCGCCACGTAAGCGTCGTGGTTAAAATAAGCATCGGCCACCCAGTTTTGGGCCCACGGCGCAAAGTTGTTGCTGGGGAAGCGCGCGACAAAGTTCGTGAACAAAATAAACGCATTCGTTTCGTTGCCCGCCTTGTCGTAGGCGAGTGCACGGCAGAACTCGGCTTGGGGCAACAACGCATTCTGAGGGAATTTCCCAACCCATTGCTCGTATTGCGCCGCCGCATCGACCCACAAATTTTCCTGCGCGTAACTTTGCGCGATCGCCAACTGCACTTGCGGACGAACGGTTGTGTTCGGGAACTTTTCGAGCAGTTGCGAAAATGTTTTGCGCGCTTCGGCGTAGTTGCGACGGCGGTTCTGATCTTCGCCAAATAAGAGCATCGCACGGTCGACGAACAGGCTGTTTGGGTAAAGATTCTGAATTGTCTCCGCGGCAGCGCTGGCTGTCTTTTCATCACCGGTCGCAATCGCGCAACGAACGAGTTGGTACAGAGCTTGGTCGAACAAACCATCTTTAATGAGCGGCAGCGATTGAGCGCTCTGGACGACCAGATTGTAGTTGGTCAAAGCGCCAAGATAGTTGGTCTGATAATATTGGGCATCGGCGAGTTTAAAGCGGGCGATTGCCTGATCTTCGGAGTTCGGCAGGCGCTGGACCGCTTCAGAAAAATTGGTCTGCGCTTCGGGAATATGACCTTGCAACCAATCGCACCAGCCACG
>JAQGOW010000440.1 GCA_028293405.1 Verrucomicrobiales bacterium | reverse complement strand
AAACGCCGGGCTTAAATTGTGTCCGTTCTTACGGTGCGAAAATTATCGCATCAACTGCTTCTCAAGATAGTGCACCGCTTGGCGAACGTGTGCATCAATTTCCATGCGGTCTTTGACCAGGCGGCAGGCGTGTAACACCGTGCCGTGATCGCGGCCACCAAAGGCTTCACCGATCGTGTTCAACGAACTCTCCGTCATCTGGCGCGAGAGGAACATCGCGATCTGCCGCGGAAACGCGATGTTTTCCGGGCGACGCTTGCTCGTCATGTCGGCGAGCCGAATGTCGTAATGTTCGGCGACGCGCTTTTGAATGGAGTCGATGTTGATGGCAAACCGGCCTTCTTCATGCAGCACTTCGCGCAGGAGGCTTTCTACCGTTTGCAACGTGATCTTCTTGCCCGTCAGTGAAGCGAACGACGCAACGCGAATTAGCGCGCCTTCGAGTCGACGGATGTTCGTGCGGATACGGTTGGCCAGGAACTGCAGAATTTCTTCCGGCAATTCCACGCCCATCGCTGCGCCTTTTTTGCGCAAGATCGCCATGCGCGTTTCCGCATCAGGCGCTTGCATTTCGCAAACCAAACCCCATTCGAAACGCGAGACGAGGCGTTGCTCGAGATTTTGGATTTCGCTAGCCGGACGATCGCACGAGAGCACGATTTGCTTGTGCGCTTCATGCAATGCGTTAAACGTGTGGAAGAATTCTTCCTGGATACGTTCTTTGCCCGCGAGAAATTGAATGTCGTCGATCAACAGCACATCGGCCTGTCGATATTTGCGACGGAACTTCACCACGCAATTGTTTTGAATGGCGTCGATGTACTCGTTCGTGAATTTCTCCGACGACAGATACATGATGCGCGCGCCTTTCTTGTGATTGGCGACGTGCTGGCCGATAGCGTGGAGCAGGTGAGTCTTGCCCAGCCCGACACCTCCATAGAGGAACAGTGGGTTGTAGGACTTGCCTGGCGCAGAAGCGACGGCTTGCGCAGCGGCATGTGCGTGATTGTTGTTCTCACCGACCACGAACGTGTCGAACGTGTTCTTCGGATTGAACGAACCTTCGGTCGTTTTTGACGTGCTGCGTTCGGCAACTTCAATCGAGGCCTTGGCTTTCGCTTTGATCTCTTCGACTACTTTCGGTGCCGGCGCCGACAGCGTCGGGCCATTCGCCACCAAAAACTTCACCTTCATCTGTTGACCGGTAACGGTCGAGAGAACGTCGCGCAGTAACCCAGCGTAATTATCTTTGAGCCAAACTTCACAAAAGTCGTCACCCACTTCCAAGGTGAGCGTGTCGGTTTCCAACATCACTGCCTTCAGTGGATGGAACCATAGATTGTAGATATCAGTATTCAGCGTTGTGCGGAGCACTTGCTGCGCCGCCTGCCACATTTTGTCCGCGGATGCTTGCATTGGTTTTATTTCCATGACCCCTTTAGCCCAGTTTATTCACCGGCATCAAAAACGCCCTTTTTCAGGCTTTCCGCAGAGTGGCGCAAAATTTGAGAAAAAATCATTGTCATAACCCTCTCTTGCCTATACTCGCCATTCTTTGCGCTGAAGCAAACAATCTTCGTTGTAAGTCTTTGATACACAGTAAAATCTAAAAAATCCGGGCACGGTCGGTTCGCTAACTGTTCAATCGAATAATCTGCACTTGCCTGACACCGTGTCGGTGTAGAAAGTTTTTAAGCGTCTTTTGCTTCCGTGACTAGGACAATGTGTTAACTCTTATTCGCGAGTTATTCACAACCCATAAACCCCTTGAATATCAGGCCTTCCATTAGGGTCACCTGAGTCTTAGGCCCGATTATCAAGGGTTCTGACGTGGTCACTTCAATTACACGTCGTAATAAAGGAAGAATTCGTATGGATGCGGACGCAAACGCAGCGCGTCATGCTCTTTGCGTTTGTGAGTTATCCACATTTCCAGGAAGTCCGGAGTGAAGACATCGCCCTTCAAAAGGAACGCGTTGTCTTTTTCCAAACAATCGAGCGCTTCGCCGAGTGAACCAGGAACATTCGGAACTTTCTTCAGTTCTTCTGGAGGCAGTTCGTAGATGTTCTTGTCCAGCGGTTCGCCGGGTTCGATCTTGTTGATGATGCCGTCCAAACCGGCCATGAGCAGGGCGGTGTAACAGAGATACGGGTTGGCCGCCGGATCCGGTGGACGATACTCGATGCGTTTGGCTTTCGGGCTGTCGCTGAAGCTCGGGATACGAATCGCCGCCGAACGGTTGCTGGCGCTGTAAGCGAGATTGACCGGGGCTTCGTAGCCGGGGACAAGGCGCTTGTAGGAATTCGTCGTCGGATTGCAGATCGCGCACAGCGCTTTCGCATGCTTCAAAATACCGCCGATGTAATAAAGGGCCATCTGGCTCAAGCCGGCATATTCCTTACCAGCAAAGAGCGGCTTGCCCTTGGACCACAAGGATTGATGCGTGTGCATGCCGGAACCGTTATCGCCGAAGAGCGGCTTTGGCATGAACGTAGCGGTCTTACCATGACGGCGAGCGACGTTTTTGATGATGTATTTGTAGAGCATCATCGTGTCGGCTGTCTTGACGAGCGTATCGAAACGGAAATCGATTTCCGCCTGGCCGGCCGTGGCGACTTCGTGGTGCTGACGTTCCACGCGAATGCCGAGCTGTTCCATGATCAAGCACATCTCGGTGCGGATATCTTGCTGAGTGTCCGTCGGCGCGACGGGGAAATAACCTTCCTTGAGGCGAACCTTGTAGCCGAGGTTCGGCATCTCATCGCGGCCGCTGTTCCAAATCCCTTCCTCAGAATCGATGCTGTAGAACGTACCGTTGGGCTTTGAATCGTATTGAACGTTGTCGAAAATAAAGAACTCCGCTTCCGGGCCGAACACCGCAGTGTCAGCGATCTTCGTGGAGAGAAGATATTTTTCGCCGCGTTGGGCGATGCCGCGCGGATCGCGGTTATAGGCGTCCTTGGTGCCGGTTTCCGCAATGGTGCAGGTCAACGACAGGGTAGGGACAGCGCAGAAAGGATCAATGAACGCCGTATTCGGATCAGGCATGGCCAACATGTCCGAAGCTTCAATCGACTTCCATCCGCGGATGGACGAACCGTCGAAACCGAAACCATCTTCGAAGATTTCTTCTGTGAGTTCAGCAGTGGGGACCGAGAAATGTTGCCAGGTGCCGAAAGTGTCGACGAATTTGATGTCGACCATTTTCACGCCCTGCTTTCGTGCCATTTCAATAACACTCTTTGGGGTATTCATTTTGCTCACAAATTTAGTACGTAACGTTCAAAATGCGGACACTAGGCACAAAGGGACAGGGACACATCCGGACCATCACTCGATGGAGGATAAAAAACTTAGATAGCCTGCTCGTCGCTCTCTTCGGTGCGGATGCGAATG
>JAQGOW010000410.1 GCA_028293405.1 Verrucomicrobiales bacterium | reverse complement strand
AGCCCGAAATCAAGTCCATCGCGTTTTCACTGCTGATACGCGTGTTGTGAATAACAACGTCAACATTCGGGTTGATGCTGTTGATCGTTTCCTTGGCCGATTCGGCTTTCGGACGACCCACGTCATCAGTGCCGTGGATGATTTGGCGTTGAAGATTGGAAAAATCGACGGTATCGAAATCAACAATGCCGATTTTGCCGATACCCGCCGCGGCGAGATACATTGCGATTGGCGAACCGAGCCCGCCTGCGCCGATGCACAGAACGCTCGTGGAGCAAATCTTCTTTTGTCCGGCCAATCCGACTTCCGGCAGAATCAGGTGCCGTGAGTACCGGCGTATCTCGTCATTGTTCAATTGCATAAAAAATCGTTGTGTGAGGTTAATTTACCCACGCGGGAAATCAAGTAATGGTGGAGCGCGGACAGCCTGTCCGCGTTTTCGTCGTCAAGTTTGCGGGCGACTCTAATCAGCCGCCAGCCATTGCGCCAACAATCATCAACGGCTCTTTCCCATTTACTACAGCCTCGGGAAGCGCCGTGTCCGTTGGTTCATTTGACAAATCTTCCTTGCACGCAAAAAACCTGACAAGCGACCGACGTTTGTTCGTGCCATGTTCACGAATCGTTCCGCGAAGCACTGGATACTGCGCCTCCAACGCCGTCAAAGCCGCGCCCAGCGTCACCGGCGCCGCGACTTCAACCTGCACTTCGGTTCCGGTGCGCGCCAGGTTTCTCAAGTGGAACGGTAGGACAATCCGGATCATGGCAGGACTTGAGCTTCGACTGACAACACCGCCGGCAGGTCGCGCACAATCGGATTCCAACTGTCGCCGCCATCTGCTGAGCAATAGACCTGGCCGCCAGTCGTTCCGAAATAAACGCCGCATGGATCGAGTTGGTCGACGGACATGGCATCGCGGAGCACGTTCACGTAGCAATCTTTCTGCGGCAACCCTTTGGTCATCGCTTCCCATTCATTGCCGCCGTTGCGACTGCGATAAACGCGCAGTTTGCCATCCGGCGGAAAATGTTCGGAATCGCTTTTGATCGGCACGACGTAAATCGTGTTCGGTTCGTGGGCGTGAACGTCGATGGGAAAACCAAAATCGCTCGGCAGATTTCCGCTGACTTCTGTCCACATATCGCCGGCGTTATCGCTGCGCATGACATCCCAATGTTTTTGCATGAACAGAACGTCAGGGCGCGACGGATGCATGGCGATGCGATGAACGCAATGGCCGACTTCCGCATCGGGATCCGGAAGTTCAAACTGCGACTTCAAACCTTTGTTGATCGGCTTCCACGTCGCGCCACCGTCTTCGGTGCGGAAAGCGCCCGCGGCTGAAATCGCGATGAACATGCGCTTGGGATTTTTCTGGTCGAGAATGATCGTGTGCACCGCCATCCCACCTGCGCCCGGTTGCCACAGTTGGCCTTTGGCTTTGCGGAGGCCGGACAGTTCTTTCCACGTTTTGCCACCGTCAGTGGTCTTGAACATTGCGGCATCTTCGACACCTGCATAAACCGTATCAGGATCCGTGAACGATGGCTCGAGATGCCAAACGCGTTTGAATTCCCACGGATGTTGCGAGCCGTCGTACCATTTGTGCGTGCCGATTTCGCCTTCGTAAGTGAACTTATTGCTTTCACCCTGCGGCATGCCCCCGGCTCCGGCCAACTCCTCTGGTTTGCTTCCGGGAGTGTTCCACGTTTTGCCACCGTCATCCGAGCGTTGGATGATCTGGCCGAACCAACCGCTCGATTGCGAAACGTAGATCCTGTTCGGATCAAGCGGCGAACCTTTGGCGTGATAGATTTCCCAGCCGGCAAAGTGCGGGCCGCTCACGTCCCAATTCTTGCGACTACCGTCTGAAGTAAGGATAAAGGCGCCTTTGCGGGTGCCGACCAGGACACGAATTTTGCTCATAGTGTTTCCAAAATGTTACGGTTCGGAAACAACTGTTCATTGTCAACGTTACGTGGTCAAGTCTGGTTTAGCGCCAAACCAAAATGTCACCGGTTGAAGTCGCGACGATGTAAAACGTTGATAGCTAAGGGCCGGTTATTCCAATTCTGTGTTCTTGGTGACAAAAACGGTAACAAAACGGTAACAAAACGGTAACAAAACGATGTACCTACCAAATTCCAAAGAACACGGTTGGACAAGTGTGACCTCGTCCCGCCAGACGTTCAAATATGGCATGAAGTAGCTGTCGTGTCAACAGTGAAGAGCTACGGCGTGATGATTATGCGGTAGAACTTATTCGTTTCGTTCGCCGAAGGCGCGTCGCTGAAATCGAACGTCCCAGTAAACGGCGCGTTGGTTGCCACCGATTTCCACGCGTTAAGATCGAGACTCGTTTGAAGAACAGCGGCTGATGCCGGTTCGCCGTTGAGGCTGAGCTGGAATCCGCCGTGACCGTCTTTGGTGGGCGACGATAGAGCCGTCGCTGGCACTACGGCAGCCGTCAGGGTGGTCGACCCATAAGTCAGTTTCCACTTCGAGCCCTGAGGCAATGGCGGAAGTGTCAGTGGCGAGAAGGCGCCCGTTGCAGAATTATAATTCGCAAGCGTGAACGATAAGCCATTGGTCAGCGGCACACCGTTGCCGATCAAGTTTAAGCTGCCGGCGAACGTGAACGCGCCATTTTGCGTCAGGTGCGCATTCGTGTTCGTGCTGGTGAGTGAAACGTTCAGGATGCCGTTGGTGCCAAATGACAAGGCATTGTTGACGAAGGTCCCGTCGCGCAGGTCGATGGTTCCGTTGTTGTTGAAGATCCACACACTCGTCATTGTGGTGGCGGCTGATTTGCGGAATGTTGCCCCAGCGTTGTTGTTAATGATCGAAGGACTGTAGTCAGAGGTGAAATTTGCATCACCGGTGGAGTCAATAAGGCCCCCCGCCAAATTGTTCAACGTGGCCTGTTGGCCGGAATAGTTGTAATTGTAAATATTGCCGCTGCTCAGAGTCATTGTGCCGGCATTATTGAAAATTGCGTTCGCGCCAAAGTCTTTCCTTAAACTGCCGCTCACATTGATTGTTGAACCCGCGTTCAGCCGCAATGTTCCGAGCAACGCGCCGCTTTGCCATTCAAAGACGCCGCCATTTTCAGACGAGATGTTCGCGGTCGATGCGGTGTCGCCTGTAAACGTGCCGTTGATCAATTTGAACGTCGTCCCATTCACATCCATGCCGCCGTGCAGTGTTGTAGTGCCGAGCGATTGCACGTTTCCAGCTCCGGTGAATGTGCCACCGGCGATGTCGAGGTTTTCGGTGAACTGAATTGCGCCTGTTTGGGCACGCACTTCACCAAAGTTATACATCGTAAACGCGTGAATGTAGTTGGTGCCAGTGCCTCCCAACTTGCTGAAATGCGCGCCTGCCTGGTTCATGAATGTAGATGGATTGTATTGGTTGAAGAAAACTTCGCCGTCGGTGAGCAGGTTGAAATTCGCGTTCGGCATGTTCATGATCTTTGCTTGGGTGCCGGTGCCGTAGCCCTCGTTATAGATGCGGCCAGGGCCACTCCAGTTGATCATGCCGGCATTGTTTAGAATCGCGCCCGGAGCCATGGTTTTATCGGTCGTGCCGGTGACATTGAGTGTGCTGCCCGCCGCGATCGTGAGAGCGCCATTGAACGTGCCTGCATACCAATTAAACGGCGCTGAGCCGGCGTAGGTTCCTCCATTTATGCCCGTCAAACTACCTGTGTCGAAATTAATACTGGCGGCGGAACCGGTGGTGACGCCGTTCAAAGTGACGTTTCCGGCGAACCGAATTGCGCCCGGACCCGTCAATTGCGAGCCGCTGAACAAATCCAGCGTTTCGTTGAATTGAATATTGCCCGATTGAGCACGGATTTCTCCGACGTTCTCGACAGTGAACGAATCGATAAAATTTGTTCCATTGCCGTTAACTTTGATGAGCGTTGCGCCTGGGAAGTTATTAAAGAACGACGGACTGTAATCATGGCTGAATACTTTGCCATCGGTTAGGAGGTTGAAGACCGAGTTGCTGCGGTTGTTGATCGTTGCCTGGGTCCCGGCATAATACGCGTAGTTGTAGATGGTTCCGGGCCCGCTCCAGTTGACGGTGCCGTAATTGTCGAAAACAGTCCCGCCGTTAAACGTTTTGATGTTACCGCCGTTTACGTTAATCGCATTTCCAGGAGACAAGAGGAAAATTCCTGCCATCGAACCGCCGGTCCAATTGAAAGAACCCGTGCCGGAGTAGCTGGAAAGGGCAGTGCCATTGGTCGAAACCGCGCCTGTCAATGTGCCGTTGTCGAGAACTATGTTAGCGCTGTTGGAAAGCGGTGCGTTCATGTTGACGCTGCCGGAGAATAACACGGTACCCGCGCCGGTGATTTTTGAGCCGGTATTCAAATCGAGCAATTCGGGGAACTGAATCGAGCCAGTGTTGGCCCGGATTTCGCCGAAATTTTCGAAACCGAACCTGGCCAAAACGTTTGTGCCAGCGCCGATTGTTTTGACGATTAATCCGCCAGCAAGATTGGTGAAGTATGACCGATTGTAGTCCTGTGCGAACACTGGTCCGTCAGCGATCAAATTGAACACAGCGTTGCTCTGGTTGACGAAAGTTCCCTGGGAGCCTGCGTAATAACCGTAGTTGTAAATCGCT
>JAQGOW010000296.1 GCA_028293405.1 Verrucomicrobiales bacterium | reverse complement strand
GGCTTCGCCGCGAACAGTAACTTAAAACGTTCGAACATGGTCACGTCGGGGCTGCCTACCAGCCAAGCTTAGCGGCGACGGGCCACTGACTCGCGGATTGTAAACTCAGCGTCAAGTGCAGCGATCTGGTTACGCGACATCTTCGACCTCTTCGATAATCCTCACTGCTTCGGGACGAAACAAAACTCTCGCTCCCTTCACAGTCTCGCAAACAACCATCTGCGAAAGCTGGAAAGGGACGCCACCCTTGGTGGAACTCTGGTCACTAAACCCGATAAAACGAACTCCGCGGTAAACCATCCCGCTGCTCAAGTGAACATTGACGAGCCTGCCGTCCTTGATGAAAGCCTTCATCTTCACGATCTCGAAACCGCGTGTCCGTCGCTTCAAGTAGCCAACGCCGGTGAAGAACACCGCCAAGATGACAACGCCTGCACAAAGTGCGGCTACAACACCGAAAACCTGATAGAAAGATTCCATACGTGTGAAGTCGGCTAACGACTCAGCTCAGCCAGAGCCGGCGGAGCGAGTGACAAAAGAATACCCAAACGACTGGAAATGCCAAGCGTGGCGGCTCTTGGCTGGAGCGCCGGGCTAGAGCGTGCTCACCACGCCGACGTTAGGATGGTGGCAGCAGCGACAGCCCATCCAGCGACAGCCAGCCAGCGCTGTGAACGCACGAGAAACGGGCTTCCAAAAAACAGGAACACTAAGGCTACCATGGACAAAATGGCTGCTGAAATAGGCATCCATGTATAACGCCGCATGTAAGATATCTCGTGCACCGCTATCCTTTCCGCGATCACGAAGAGCGATGACAAGATTAAAGCCCATCTCCAAATTCGTGGTGCTAACTGGCGACTGTTCGGCATGATCATTGTGACTGCTTCTTTCGTCTGAACTCCCAACAATGACCGCACTTCGGACACGCGAAATACTTTCCCCTCGCTCGCGCCTTTAGCATGGGAATCGCACCCCCCTCGGAATCAAGAACGACAACATCTGCTACCATCGTCTTATCAATCAAAAACTCCCTACACCCGCCACAGATAAAACCGGAGGAAAGGAACGCCGATGCTCTGTTGTATAGCCATCAAGCAGACCTACCGTGTAAGCCGAGATGCTTCCGGTCAACGCAACGTAAACTCGTAGCAAACTCGTGAGTGGTGATGCTCTCATGATGCCTAACGTCGGCGTGAGCCACCGCCGGCCTGCGGCTCACGATCAAAACAGAAAGCGCAACCGGCGGTTGGTTCCACGCGCGGGTTAGGCAGTCTTGTCATAACGGTGGGATTTGAAGTTCATCGCGACTAACGCACCACCGATAATACACAGAGTCGAAGATGTAGTCATCGAAGCGACGGTATGTGTAACGATGTAGTTCGATTTGGCCGTCTCAACAGGGCCTCGGATGTCTACTACGTTGCCGGTGCAAAGGTATAAGACCGCTGCGCCAAGGATTAGCAAAATTCCGAGCCATCTTCCTAAGAGTGCACGCATACGTATACTGTCTAACTTTCCAGCTGAGCCATGCCGGACACTGATGTCAACCGCGACCACGATTCGCAAAGCGAACGTATCATCTCGGGTAACATACTTGTGGCGGCGTTGGGAACGCAACCCGAACTGCCAACGCAAACCGGCGTTGGCTCAAGCGTCTGGTTAGGCCACGATTTCGATGTGTTCCAATCAGCCTGCTTGCGGCAATTCCGATTTCAGTTTCGCGCCGGACTTCTTAAGGATTTCCGCAATCTCATTGCAGCGGCGCAATTTGTTTTCAAACTTCGCACGTGCCTGCTTAATCGTATTGGCCCTTTTCTCATCATCAGGCAGCGGCATCGCCATAAGGTTCTTCAAATCCCTTTCGCAATTGGTGCTGTCGTATTTACAGATGTCCAGCGCGGTGCCGCGTTTGAAAATCCGGTTCACATCTGCGCCGGCTTGCAGAAGGAGCTTGATGGCCGGGGGATTTGTCCGAATCAGAGCGTTCTCTAACGGCGTGCCCTCGAATTTGTCGAGCCAATCCGGTTTGGCACCGGCTTTCAAAAGCTTTTCCAACAACTCATTGGCAATTTCGACCGGAAGATTTTTAGGATCATCCACGTCGTTCGCGGCCAATCCGAATGCGGCGGTTTGATTTGCATCGCCTTCACCATTCGGGTCGGCCCCTGCTTCAAGTAAGAGCAGAAATAAATCGCGGGTTGTTGCCGGAATATCCCTGCGGGATTGGACGACGACCCACAACGGAGACACCGCCCGCTTGCGTCCGATTTTTGAGCCGAGATGGGTGCCGCGCTTAATCAGTAATTGCGCGATATCGCGATGCCCTTTCCGAATCGCATAATTCAACGGCGTGTCGCCTCTGTTCTGGATGTTTTTGGTCAGGGCATTCGGATCGGCACCCGCATTTAATAATTCCTCGACGACCGCGACGTTCGGTTGACTCCCCGCGTAATGCAGCGCCGTCTGCTCACCGCCGTATTCGCGGGAAAACATCTTATCAATGGCGTTCACATTGGCACCCGCCTTCAAAAGCAGCTGCACGATTGCAATGTGTCCGCCGGCTGCGCCATACATCAGTGGGGTCTGTTCGCTCTGCTGATAATAGTCGCCTCCGGCGTAATCCTCGCGCACATCCACCGGCACGCCTTTGGCGAGTAGTTCACGAACTTTGTCTACATCACCGGTTCTGGCGGCGTCGAGCAGGGCTCTCTGGTCGGGTGGAAGTGTGGAGGATGTTTTGGTCCCTGCTTCGAGGTTTTCAAGAAGTTTAGGCGATGGGTGCAGCATAATCTATCTTCGTTAGAATTTGTCGGTTCGCCCATGGTGAAAGTGGCCTAACGACCTAAGCGAGCCACGCCAGACAAATGATGTCAACCGCGACCACGATTCGCGAAGCGAACGTATCATGCGGGTAACATACTTGTGGCGGCGTTGGGAACGCAACCCGAACGGCCGACGCAAACCGGCGTTGGCTCAAGCGTCTGGTTAGACGCGAACGTCCACCCTTCGCTTGCGTAAAAAACGACAAACATAAAATAGGGCTGAAACTGGAATGACCGAGCATAACGCAACGATTATCAAATCAGCTACGCCGATGAAAATCATCGTGACAGTGTCGTGGACGTAGTCAACCCAGGTCCCCGACTCAAGCTGGAAAATCGCCATCGGAAATGGGAATCCGGCAAAGCGCACGGTCGGGCTCACACGATACTCCGACATGAAACCAGCCCAGATGCCTGTAGCAATGCCGACCAAGAGTAATGAATAGAGGAAAATCCACCAACTTGCGCGTACGCGATCGCGGCGAAATGTATTAATGGTGCGCAACGCAACCCAACCCAAGGCACAAAAAAGAATAACGAATATGAGAATGACCATGCCACCTAACAAATTAGCTCAGCGCGGCGGGCCACTGGCTCGTGGATTGTAAACGCAGCCAGCATCCTGGCCCAAAGGTGCATGAAAATCATTTGTTCTAACCCCGTCCGCTGGAGCGTTGTTGTTAGGCTGAATTTCGCACAAGGGCATCACACAATCTCTCATAACCAAGCTCCTTAAATTTCGTGAGTATCTTTGGGTCTGTGCCGCAATAACGGATCGCCTCAACGCACGAACCGCACGCCGCCTCAATCATCTCTGCAATCTGGTCGTCCGTTTCAGGCTGCCGCTCGACACGGCAATGTGCCGGGCAATCATAAGCGTCGCAATCCGGTGGCTTGTATCGAAATGTCTCTTTGCTCCATGTGATATTGCGCGGAGCGATTTCGGACGGTAAGCCGCAGATGATACAGGCGTTCTTCATAACGTAGAATGGCCCAGGAGCATTGTCCGGCTCTCTTTCGTATTACGGTTCTACGAGCTTATCTTCGCGCATGGCTTAGCAGTCTAACAAATAAACTCAGCGGCGGCGGCCACTGACTCGTGGATTGTAAACGCAGCCAGCATCCTCGCGCAGAGGTGCGTGGTATAATTTGTTCTGACCCCGTCCGTTAAAGCGCACTCGTTAGGGTTTCTCATCCTAGACTGGTGATATTGAGGCAACCGTAATCTTCGCGCCTTCATAGTTGGAAACGTGCGCTGCGATACAATCGCTAAACTCATCTTTCGTAGCGAGACCGCTCTCATCGAAATCGTTGACAGAAGACAGCGTCAGTCGGGAACCATTCCAGTCGCACGATACTCGGTCGTGCCATTGCCGATGGTCCGCGAACTCCTTCGCGATATCGCGAGCAGCATCGGCTCCCGCAATTGTAGGTAAGCCGTCGCAGAAAAGTGTCACGCGATACATACACCTAACGACTCAAGCTCAGCGACCCGTACGGCACGCAACGATTGCAACCGCGACGCTCCCGCCGGGTTTGCGCTTCGCGTTGAGCGAAGAGCAAAAGAATTTGTTCATATCTCCAACGCATGGTTAGGCTGCAGGGGTGACAAGTGATTCGTGATAATGCTCGACCGTCGGGAACGGGTTATAAAAGTGATGCAGCAATTTGCGCCACCGTTGATACTCGGCCGACTGCCGGAAGCCGACCGTGTGGTCTTCCAGTCGCTGCCAATGAACTAACAGAATATATCGGCTGTGAGACTCGATGCAGCGTCGAAGTTCGTGCGAATGGTAGCCGGGCATCGAAGCGATGATGGTGGATGCCTCACGAAAGGCCGACTCAAATGCCTCGGTCACTCCGTCGCGGACGTTCAGGATGGCTACTTCTAAAATCATATGTGAATCGGTGTGCGCGTGATGCCGCCTAAGTATTTTTATGTACAACCTTTTTCCACCTTAATTTTACAAGTGAACGTTAAAGCAAAGGGAAAACTTTCCCCTGTTTCGTTAGGTGGCTGTTTCTTCGAAAGAGCGTAGTTTTCGCACCATTGCTCCGCAATGTAAAATGGATCTGTGCTGCCGGCGCGGGAAGCTAGCGGCACGAAAAAGGTAACGCCCTGGATGAAGCCTTGATCTGGTATGCTGCATTGGCATTCTTGGACTATGAACGAACTATTTGCTGTTGTCAGTGACAGGCGATGCACCGCGTTCTATATATCCTAGCCTCCCACACGCGACAAAATAAACCTGACGTGTGCCTGCCGTCAGGCTGACGGCTGATTTGTCCTCCAACCCATTGACCATCAACATTCCTGACGGCCTGACGGGGTTCTTCGCTGTTTTCAGTGGAGTGGTTTGGTAGGGTTGGCCGATGACGCCTGAAA
>JAQGOW010000267.1 GCA_028293405.1 Verrucomicrobiales bacterium | reverse complement strand
CGTGATATTTTCCGCGAAAACTGCCCATTTTTTCGATGCTCAAGATATCAGTTGGCCGTTCGACAACGCAGACGATCGAACTATCTCGGCGCGAATCTGAACAGACGCCGCACGGATCTTTTTCCGTCAGGGCACCGCAGGCTGAGCATAGCTTCACCTTTTCGCGCGCTTGCACGAGCATGTTCGCGAGATCGCGCACGGCGGAACTTTCCGTTTGCACGAGGTACAAAGCGAGGCGTTCGGCAGAACGCGGGCCGATGCCCGGAAGTTTTCCGAGCGCGGCGATCAGGTTTGTGATGGCGTCGGGCAGGGCAGCCATCAAGTCAGTCCTGGAATATTAAAGCCAGCGGTGGCTTTGCCCATTTCGTCCGATGAAATCTGCTTGGCTTGAGCGAGAGCCTGATTCACGGCGACAATAATCATGTCTTCGAGCACTTGCGCGTCACTCGGATTGAGCGTTTGCGGATCAATCTTGATGGATGCGAGCGAGCCGTCGCACGTGGCAGTGACCTTCACGGCACCACCGCCGCTGCTGCCTTCGACTTTGCGCGCGGCGAGGTTCGCCTGAATTTGGGTCATCTGCTCTTGCATGCGAGCAGCCTGTTTCATCAATTTTCCGATACTGGACATAGTTTAAACCAAGGTGTCAGGGTTCGTTGTAAATTGCAAATCAGACAACATGGTTGTCATCAAATCGACGGTGCGAGCAGTCGCGCCTGAGTTCGCCTCGACGACTGCCAAAGCACGCTTTCCCAATTCATTGCATTTAGCTGTGTCGCGCAAAAGCTCGGCGCACATTTGCGTGAAGGCGGGCGCATCGGCAACTTGCACAATCGCATCGTTCGCGCGAAAAGCCGCCATGATGCTGCGGAAATTTTCCATGTTCGGACCGGTGATGATGGCTTTGCCCAAGGCCGCCGGTTCAACGGGATTTTGGCCGCCGTGCGCAGTTAAAGTTTTGCCAACGAACACGAGGGTAGCCACTTCGTAAAAGGCTTTGAGTTCGCCGGTGGTGTTGACGAGGAGACAGTCGAGATTTTGCTTTTTTGTTTCGGCTGTGATTTCCGAACGCAGGATGAAACGCAGTTGGCGCTTTTGTAAATCAGTGCAGACTTGTTTCGTGCGTTCGAAATGGCGCGGGACGAGCACGAGGAAAAGATCTGGAAATTGTTTGCGCAGCTCGAGGAACGTGTCGGCTAGGACTGCTTCTTCGCCATCATGCGTGCTGCCGGCAACGAGAATTTTCGCGCTCGATGGAACGCCGATTTGTTCTAGCAGTTTTGCAGCGTCAATTTTTGAACGGCCGGGTTTGGCGGCGTCGAATTTCAAGTTGCCAACTGATTTAACGAGTGGGAATCCGAGTTCTTTGAGGCGCACGGCATCGGCTTCACTCTGGCAACCGACAGCGCGGAACTTACTGAAGATTGGGCGGAAGATGAACTCAGCGCGTTTGTAGCCGCGCAGTGAACGGTCAGAGAGACGCGCGTTGATGAGGAACATGGGGATGTGCCGGTCGCTCGTTTGCCAGAGAAAGTTTGGCCAAAGTTCAGCTTCGACGAGAACAAATGCGCTTGGGTGAAAGAAGTTGAGCGCTTTGCGGACGGAGAAAAAGAAATCTGTCGGATAATAAATTTTGCGGACCTCGGGCGGCATGAGTCGCTTGAGTTCGCCCATTCCGGTGCTCGTCGTCGTGGAGACAACGAATTCGTAACCCGGAAGTTTTGGCGAGAGTTCGCGCAGGAGTGGAGCGCAGATGCCGACTTCGCCAACGCTGACGGCGTGGAACCAGATCAATGGTTTGCCGCTGGTTGGCCGCAGTGTTTCGTCATAGTTGCCGAACCGTTGAGCAAAACCGGTCTGCCAATTCCCGCGCCGCCACATTTTCAGGAAATAAAATGGGGCGCTGACGACGAAGAAAATCGGGAACAGAATGTTATACAGGAATCGCATTGGATGGGACCGCGTTCACACGACTGTCGAAGTCGGTTTCGAAAATTTTAAAACTAAGCCGCAGACCAAAATAAACGCCGTCCCGAGGCCCAAGAAACTCCAGGTGCCGCCATGAATGCCGGGTTCGAGAACAGCCTGGGCGGGATTGGATGGATTATAATGCACCAAAACTTTTTTGCCGACGGGATATTGGCGTGAGTCGTCAAATGAAGACGAGCCGGACATCATTCCAAACGCGATAGTTTCGCCTGTGAACTCCGATTCGCCGGCGTTGTATTCGTACGAAATCTTCGGCGAGTAGGTAGTCCCTCCTTCTCCACTGCTCCGCGATTTCATTTCGGCTGTGCGAACGATACCGTCAACAACCGGCCAACCATAGGTTCGGAGGCTTAGCACGACCAACCATCCGCCTATACAAACCATGGCAATGCCAAAGAGCAGAAATAGCCGTAGAAATCGAATGCTCTGATTGGGTTTCATAACTTCTTTTGTGCGAAGGATTGAATAAGTGAAGCCACACGTCAAAGCCCAATCGTTCAGCGGAAGAACAAGAACCACAATAGCGCAAGGAGCGGCACCATGATCGGCACGGTCCACTTGAAGATGTAACCGAAGAACGTCGGCGTGATGATTTTTCGATGTGACGCGATGGAGCGCACCATGAAATTCGGGCCGTTGCCGATGTAAGTGTTCGCGCCGAAAAATACTGCGCCGATGCTGATGGCGATGAGCACCGGGTCCAGTGGGTTCGGGCCGGGATAGTTGCCGCCGTGGAGCATCGTGAAAAAGGCAAGATAAGTGGGCGCGTTGTCGAGCACGCTCGAGAGAACGCCGCTGGTCCAATAGAACGTTCCGACGTGAGGCACGCCAAAGGCTTGTTGTGCGTTGGCCGCCAGCCAATCGAGTGCAGGCATCATCGTGAGGAAAATGGCCGCGAAGAGAACGACGACTTCCATGAGCGGATGCCAGTTGAAATGGTTCGCGTCGTGCACGGATTTTTTCGTCGTAACCCAGGAAACCAAAGCCGCCGCGATCATGATGGTTTCGCGGACGAGCAGGGGTTTGGAAACGAAAACACCCGCAAGAATGATGGCGAGACAGGCGAGATTCGCTAAACCCTCGAAGCGCCACTTGGCCATTTCGTGTGGCAATTTTGGTTCGGTCGGTTCGGCACACTTCGCACAGCGAGCGTAATTGCGGCGGTCGAAGACGTAGAAGATCGCTAACAGAAACCCGATTCCGACGAGCCACATTGGCCAACATTTTTCGGCCACCCACCAGAACGGGACGCCTTTCAAAAAGCCCAAAAAGAGCGGTGGATCGCCGATCGGTGTTAAACAGCCACCCACATTCGAAACGATAAAAATGAAGAACACGACATGATGGGCGCCGGCGCGATGTTGGTTCATGCGCAACCATGGGCGGATCATCAGCATCGATGCGCCGGTGGTGCCGAGAACATTTGCCAGCACCGCTCCAATTAGTAGAAATAGGATATTGATTGCGGGGGTCGCTTCGCGTCCGACGTGGATGTGGATGCCGCCCGAGACGACGTAAAGGGAGCCGATGAGAGCGATGAAACCGAAATATTCGTGCGCGGTGTGGAAAACTTTTGTGATGCCGCCGGAAATTCCAAAGATGTAGTAGAGCAACGTAATCGCCGCGAGGCCCAAAGTCAGTTTGGTGTAGTGCTTGTTCCACCAGGCATGGAAAAGCGTCGGCCCAATGGCGATGGCCAATAGGACTATTCCGAATGGGATCATCGCCCATGTGCTGGGTTGGTGTGGCACGTGTCAATTGTAGGGACGGTGACGTCGAAAATAAAAGTTTTTCACATTTAACCGTCAAAAAGCGTCAAATGGCGTCAAAATGCGTCAAACGGTGTTATGAGATCGTCAAAAAGCGATCGAGTTTTTGAACCTTCTGGAACATAGGATCCGGTAGGAACGGAGGCTTCGGCTGTTTGGTCGTGGTTGTTAATTTGATAATCGCCCGAAGCAAGGTCGTAATCGTGGGTATGCGCCAGTGTTTGAGGTTAGGGACCCGGCGCTTCGGGCACGGCGCAATAGCCGCGATGCCGACTGCAGTGATGGTCGGCTCGGTTGAGATGGAGTCGGTGTAATGCACAAATACTTCAGATATTTCGATATTCATGCGAGGACGGTAGCAAGGTCACTTGGACAAAGGCTGTCCAAGTGGAAATTTATTTTTCGATGCCTTGAAGGTCGGAATCGTTTTGATGTGCCTTGTAAATGTGCACGCGCGGGAATATAAATAACGGACTCATAAACCAGCACACACCCCGCATGCCGTCCCTGTCTTTCGTTTTTTTGTCCCGTAGTTTTGGGGTTTTCGTTTGTACGGTGGCTTTGGCATTCGCCGGAATTCAATCATCTGTGCGTGCGGAATATACGGGGTCGGTGCAAGGCCCGGGCCAGGGCACAGTGAGTTGGTCCTCGGGGATGGATGTTTTAGGTGCTGGCGGTGGATCAGGACAGTTCACTTATAAGGGCGGTGGGAATGCGGTCGACGCGGCAGTTGCGGGAGCTTTGGCCGCCTGCATCAATAGTCCACAACAATGCAGCCTCGGCGGTTATGGAGGGCACATGTTGATTTACCGCTCGCCTCTTGATCCTGATTCTACCGGGCCTTCGATAACTTGTATTGATATGAATAGTCCGGCGGGATCGCTAGCGTCGTCCAATATGTTTATCGGCAGCGTCAATCTGACGAACGGACATTGGACGGGGCCTACTCCCGCAGCGAATCAGATAGGATGGAAAGCCGTCGGTGTGCCGGGAACGTTCGCGGGGCTTTACATGGCGCAAACGAATTACGGACGGAAGATGGGCGGAACAAATCTTTTCCCATTCGCTGAAATCATGAAGCCGATATTGTCGCGCGTCGCAACCGGACAGATCGTCGGCAATCAATATTATACACTGGCGAGCGTCAGCAATTTGTTGATGGATTTGTACACAAACAGTCCGGGTTATCGCGACGCGAACGGAAATCAGAATCCGAAAGGGAGCAACGATGCGTATGCAGTTTTTTATCGGGGTGACATCGCGCGAGACATCGTTGCGGCGATGCAGACTTATGGCGGGAACGTCACTTGGTCGGATTTGACGAATTATAGTCCGCGCGTGGTGACACCGTATTCGCGGCATTTCAATCCTCCGAATGGAACAGCGGCAACGGTGTATGTTGCGCCGCCCGGATCAGCGGGTGTTTCTGTTCTGCAGGAGGTAGCGATGTTAGAGGCGATCGGGTGGACAAATGGACCAAATGGAACGTGGAACCCACTGAAGTATTGGCACGCGCGCGGTGAGATGGCGCGGTTGATGTGGAAGGATCATTGGCGTTGGGTGGGCGATCCGTGGGGTGGCGCATTGCCTCCCGATATTCTTGGCAACGGGAGCACGAATTTTGCCGATCAACTGATCGCGCATGTGACCAAAGGTTATGCGGTGAAATCGCCGTGGGATCAAAACGAGATTCTGCTGACCAATAGCGTGGCCGGTTTGATTATCGAAGCGGTCGAGAACCATACCAACAATCCAATTTCGGTGGACTGGGATGATATTCGTTACGGGACATATCACATTTCGACATCGGATAAATGGGGCAATTGCGTGTCGATGACGATCAGTATGGGAGGCGGTTTTGGTGCGCAGGTTGGTGTAACGAATCGTGGATTAGTCTTTGGGCAGGGCATCGCTTTGTTTGACGCGCGGCCGGGTTGGCCGAATTCGATTGCTCCCGGCAAACGACCGGTCGACAACATGTCGCCAGCGATCGTTGTGCCGGATTTTCCAGTGTCACTGACCAACGGGATGGCTGGGGGCCGCGCACCATTTGCGACGGGAGGCGGAGGCGGGTCGACGATCGAAAACAATGTGGCGATGCAGGTCATCAATTTTCTGACGCAACCGGCATCGGCGCTCGCGAGTGACCCGACGGTTTGGTTGTACAACTTTGAAGCAAACAACCTTATTTACATGAACCCGTATCCGGCGGGTGTGCAGAGTTATCTGACGAATGCGGGATACGGCGCGCCGGGTTCGCCGAGTTCAGCCGGTGTGTCGTATTTTGCTGAAGGTTGGATTGCCCCAACGATCGTGAGTCCACCGGTGAACACGAATGTGACGAGCGGCAACACGGTGACGTTCACTGTAAGTGCAATTGGGCTGCCGCTTTCTTACCAATGGTATAAAGAGGGAGTCGCTCTGACCGATGGCGCAGGAGTTTCGGGAGCGACAACGCCGATTTTGACGGTGGCGGCGGTCACGCATTCAGCCGGGTATTCAGTGGTGGTCAGCAATCAGGCCGATAGTGTGAGCGCTTCAGCGGTCGTGATCGTCGATGGAGTTCCCGAGATTCAGACCCAGCCCACGAGCCAGACGGTGTGGTTAGGGAGTGCAGTCACGTTTTCTGTCGGCGCGGTTGGGCCTGCGCCTCTTGTATATCGCTGGTTTAAGAACGGTTCGGCATTGAGCGACGGCGGGAATGTTTTCGGCGCAACAACGAGTGTGCTGACGATAAATTCGGTCGCGAATGCAGACGGAGGAACTTACTCGGTAATCGTCAGCAACAACATGGGAAGTGCCACGAGTTCTGCGGCAGCGCTGACGGTTCTGAATAGTTCAAATGCGGGTTCGTTGCTATGGAGCGTTGGCCCAAGCGATGGAAAACCGTGGATGAATGCGAGCACGACGACTTTGGTCCCGAACCAACGAACGATCGCATACAACGCGTTGTCGAATCATCTGTATGTCATTTCACGATCGAGTCCGACGACGTCGAACTATGTGATTTATGTTTTGAATGCGACGAATGGATCGTTGCTTTACACGCTCAAGACGAATGGGATTCAAAGCGCTGTGTCAAAAAGCGGGATTGGCCTGGTGGGGATTTCCGTTGCCGACGATGGCGCAATTTACGCCTGTAACGAAAGCAACGATGCGGAAGGAAGCGGTGGCGCGGATACGAATAGTTATTTCCGGGTGTATCGCTGGGCCAACGCGCACAGCAACACGGTGCCGAGCCTGATTTATTTTGGCGATCCGTCGGGTGCGACGTTTCCGTTGCGGTGGGGTGATTGTTTGACGGCGCGCGGGGCAGGGACGAATACGCAGCTACTTGTTGATCCAACTTACTTCAACGCTTACACGAACTCGTCGGGCTCGAACGGGTATGCTGCAATTTTGACGCCAGCAAACCAGTTCATGACGAATTTTACGGCGCGCTGGTTCGCGACCACAAATTATGTCAGCACGGTTGGGCAGAGCCTCGAGTTTGATGGAACGAACGCGATGATTTGGCAGAAAGGTGCGGGGATGCCACTTTACAAAAACGGATATAATCTGGCAGCGAGCCTCGGTGGGACGAAGGTTTCGTCATCGAATATTTTGTTCGCGCCGAATTTTCCTGTCGGTTTGCTTGGCCTCGGGGTGGATCCGACGCGCAATCTTGCGGCGGGAGTTTACGCGAGTGCCGCACAAGCCGCGGACAGTCTGAACCTTTACGACATCAGTGATCCCAACGCGCCATTCTTGCTTGAGCAATTTAGCTTTCCGAGTAATCCGCGCGTGTCGAACGGCAATTTTATCAGCCAAACTTTTTTCAAGAACGGGCTCTTGTTTTCGATCGATGCAAACAATGGCCTCATGGTTTTCCGGCTAGGGAATGTTTCACCGCCGGCAATTACATTGCAGCCGGTCGGACGGACAAATTTCGCCGGAACACTCGCTACGTTTGTTGTCGGAGCGACCGGACCGGGAACGTTGAGTTATCAATGGCGAAAGAATTTGGCGGATATTGTGAGCGGCGGAAATGTGACGGGTGCGAATGCTTCGACGTTAAGCGTCGCGAATGTTTCCCGTGCCGACGCCGGAACTTATTCCGTCGTGGTGAGTAATGCGAACGGTAGTGTTACGAGTTCGGCTGCCCTGTTGGTCGTTGCTGATTTTACACCGCAACTCGTGGATACACATGTTAACAGCGATGGCACGTTTGAGTTCGCGTATACAAGTGATGGGAGCCAGACCTTCACGGTGCTGTTTTCCACAAACTTAATTGATTGGCAGCCGCTCGGTTCGCCGACGCAGACTGCTCCGGGCTTCTTCCAATTCGTCGACGCTGGCGCGACGAATGTGCCGTTTCGATATTATCAACTACGTTCGCCCTGATCAGGCGAGGATGTCTTTCACGACGTTACCGCTGACATCGGTCAGTCGATAATCGCGGCCACTATACCGATAGGTCAACTTTTCGTGGTTGATGCCCATCAGATGCAGGATGGTCGCGTGAAGGTCGTGGACGTGGACTTTATTCTCTACTGCGTGCCAGCCAAATTCATCGGTCGCACCGTAGGTCATGCCGCCCTTGATGCCGCCGCCAGCCATCCACATCGTAAAACCGAACGGATGATGTTCGCGGCCGTTGGTGCCTTCGGCGGTCGGAGTGCGGCCGAATTCGCCGCCCCATAATACTAAGGTGTCTTCGAGCAGGCCGCGGGCTTTCAAATCTTTCAGGAGACCAGCGATCGGTTTGTCGACGGCAGCGCAATTGTTCGGAAGTTCTTTGCGGAGCTCGCCGTGCTGATCCCAGAGTTGGCAGCTGCTGCGATAAGAAGTCGTCGTGTGATAAACCTGGACCATGCGCACGCCGCGTTCGGCGAGGCGACGCGCCATTAGGCATTGTTTGCCGAAGGTCTCGGTGATTTTGTCGTCGAGTCCGTAAAGTTTTTTCGTTTCAGGCGACTCGCTGGAAACGTCGAAGGCTTCGGGCGCTTTGGCTTGCATGCGAAAGGCGAGTTCGAAGCTTTCGATGCGCGCACTCAAACGGCTGTCCTCTTCACGCGCGGCAGCGTGGAGTTTGTTCAGGTCTTTTAAAAGATCGAGTTGATGCCGTTGTTGGCCCGTGGTGAAACTAGCGTTTTTGAGGTTGTTGATTGGATTGCTCAAGTCACTGACGAGTGTGCCTTGATACGAAGCGGGTAAAAAACTCGAACTCCAGAGCGGCGCGCCTTGGGCGGGTTGCGCGGGGCTGATGACGATGAAGCCGGGCAGGTCCTGGTTTTCGCTGCCGAGCCCGTAGTTGAGCCACGAGCCCATACTCGGGCG
>JAQGOW010000090.1 GCA_028293405.1 Verrucomicrobiales bacterium | reverse complement strand
CAGTATTCGATGGTTTGATGTTCGTCTTTGCCGTGTTCAGCGACGGCTTTGTCGTGCAGGAAGGTGTTGCGGACGTCGTCGAAGAGCGGGCCGGTGTGGCTGTGCGTGGCGAAGATGCAGATGTTTTGTCTGGGGATGTCGCACAGTTGAGCGGCGCGGTCGCGGGCGACGGCGGAAATGGGAAAGGTGACCTGGACGAGGTCGCAGAAGACGAGGGCGACTGTTTCAGTGCCTTGCTGCAGGACGATGGCTTTGGCTTTGAGCGGGTCGTGGACGCCGGTGCTGAAGCGTTCGTCAAAATAGCCGGCCATGCGATAGCCGACTGGGGGCGTGATGTCGGTTTCGGCCATGCCGACTTGAAGTGGGGCGGTGTTTTTTATTTCGGCGGCTTGGGTGATGAACGCGAAGACGAACGAGAGGCAGAGGAGACGGAGAGTTTTCATTTGAGCTTTTTTACGATGCGCGAATGGTGCGTTTGTGTTCAAGGTAAATTGCGGAAGGGCTTTGGCCACGGATGGAACACGGATTAAACACGGATTTTTTAGAAAATGATTTTCTGAATCGGTGTTGGATCTGTGTTCCATCCGTGACTGCGTAAATTTCAAAGGCTTGTCGCGGTTGCGTCGGGGGATTAGTTTTGGGTTTCGCAAGCAGCTCGGCGACGGCGGTGGAAATCAGAGCCTCCTCACGTCGGCTGCTACGATTATATATACATGACACCTGAACTCGTTACTAATGCGCTGAAGAATGTGAAGTATCCTGGATACTCGCGCGATATTGTTTCTTTTGGCCTCGTCAAAGATGTGGTCGCTAATCAAGGGGCGGTTTCGGTGGTGGTGCAACTCACTGGCGGGACGCAGGAGGTTGCGCAAGATATCAAAGGACAAGCTGAAGCGGCGATTCGCGCGTTGCCGGGCGTGCAGCATGTGCATGTGAATGTTTTGTTGCCCGCGACTGCACCGGGTGCCGCGCCGGTGCAAAAAAGTCCGTGGCAAGGGCAGAATAAAATGCCGGGAATTAAGCGCGTGGTGGCGGTGGCGAGCGGCAAGGGTGGCGTTGGGAAATCCACGGTTTCGGTGAACCTCGCTTGTGCTCTGACACAACTCGGCGCGAAAGTCGGTTTGTTGGATTGCGATATTTACGGACCGAGCATTCCGCTGATGATGGGGATTAATCGCAAGCCGACGGTGAGCGAGAGTGAAAAGCTGGTGCCGCCTTCGAATCACGGCGTGAAGTTGATGAGCATGGGTTTTTTGATCGATGATGAATCGCCGGTGATTTGGCGCGGACCGATGATAATGAAAACGATTCAGCAGTTCATCAGCGACGTGGAATGGGGTGACCTGGATTATTTGTTGGTTGATTTGCCGCCGGGCACTGGTGATGCGCAGTTGTCGCTTTGCCAAACGGTGCCGCTGGATGGCGGTGTGATTATCACGACGCCGCAGGAAGCGTCGCTCGGCGTTGTGCGCAAAGGGGTAGCGATGTTCGAGAAGGTGAATGTGCCGATTCTTGGGATTGTTGAGAACATGAGTTATTTCACGACGCCGAATGGTGATCGCGTGGAGATTTTTGGTCACGGCGGCGGTCGCGCGGAAGCGGAACGCAAAAAAGTGGCGTTTCTCGGCGAGGTCCCGATTTTCACGGAGATTCGTATCGGCGGTGATAAAGGTGTTCCGATAGTGGTGGGTGACCCGAAGTCTGCTCCGGCGCAGGCGTTTATGGCGGTGGCGCAGGCGGTACGTAAGGTGCTTTCGTAAGTGGTATCCGGCTGGAACTGGATATCATGTGGGGTAAACCCCCATTTTCATTGATTCCGAAATAAGGGTTTGTTAGTGTCTAGATGAATTTACTAAAGAAGCGGCACCATATGTCCAACTCATTTGAAGGTGGAAACGGGACCGACCTTGTGAAGCGATCATCTTTGTACCGCGAATTCACAGCGGAACGGGAGGAAATCCTTAAGCACAAGTGGATCGAATCCGAAAAAGTCGGTCACGATATCGGCTTTGAACGGGCGTTGACTGACTGGATTGTGAACCATCGCGCCAAGTGGCGACGCAGTCGGCAGCACGAGAAGAATTAGAAGCCAGAAGCCAGAGGTCAGAACGGTTAATCCTTAAGTCCTTTAAAGCGATCCTGCGAGGTCGCCAAGGAAATGAAACGACATTTTAAATTTGCCAGTCGAACTCCGACGCTTTAAGCCGGTGTTCGATTTTTTTTATGCAATCGACCGTAATCATGAACGCCAGCGCGATGCAGCGCGCGCTCACTCGCATGGCACACGAAATCGTCGAGGCCAATGAATCCGGCAGCGACGTGGTGCTGATCGGCATCCAACGCGGTGGAGTGAATGTCGCCAATCGTTTGGCGAAAATTGTGTGCGAGATTTGGAAAAATCCGGTGCCCACTGGGACGCTCGATGTGGGCATGCACCGCGATGATCTCGCTGCGCACGCGGCACCGCCGATGCATCCCACCGTCATCCCGTTTGATGTCGCGGATAAGACGGTGATTTTGGTGGATGACGTTTTGTTCAGTGGCCGCACGACCCGTGCGGCGTTGGATGCGCTGAATGATTTTGGTCGGCCGAAACGAATTCAGCTCGCGGTGTTGGTCGATCGCGGTCATCGAGAGTTGCCGATCAAAGCGGATTTCGTCGGGAAAAACGCTCCGACGTCGGTGACGGAAAAAGTGATCGTGCGATTTAAGGAAGAAGATCAGGTCGACGAAGTCGTGATTGAGAAACAATGAGCTGGCACCACAAACACTTGTTGGATATCGAGTCGCTGTCGGCTGACGAAATCACGACAGTGCTCGATACGGCGAAAGCGTTCAAAGCGGTTGGCACCCGCGCGATTAAGAAGGTGCCGGCGTTGCGTGGTAAAACCGTGGTGAACCTGTTTGTCGAACCTTCGACGCGCACGCGCATTAGTTTTGAGTTGGCGGAACAACGGTTGAGCGCGGATATCATTAATTTTAGCGCCGAGGCTTCTTCGTTTAAGAAAGGCGAGACGCTGAAAGATACGGCCCGGAATCTTGAAGCGCTTAATGCGGACATGATTGTCATGCGTCACAGCGCCAGTGGTGCGGCGCATTTTTTGGCGCGGTTTTTGCACGCGAGCGTGATCAATGCGGGCGACGGCGCGCATGAACATCCAACGCAGGCGTTGCTCGATACGTTTACCGTTCGCGAAAAAAAGGGGAAGGTCGCGGGCCTGAACGTCACGATTCTTGGCGACATATTATATAGTCGGGTGGCGCGTTCGAATATTTGGGCGCTGACGAAACTGGGGGCGAACGTGACGTTGTGCGGGCCTTCCACGCTGGTGCCGAAAGTATTCGAGCAGATGGGGTGTCGCGTGACGCATGATGTTGAGGAAGCGATTCGCGATGCGGATATCATTAATTTGTTGCGCATCCAACACGAACGTCAGCGCAAGACGATGTTCCCGAGCATTGGCGAGTACACGAGTTTCTTTGGTTTGACGAAAGCGCGCATGGCGCGAACGAAGCCGGATGCGTTGATTATGCATCCCGGGCCGATCAATCGTGGGGTGGAGATTGATAGTGAGATCGCGGATTGCAGTCGGTCGGTGATTTTGGATCAGGTGACCAATGGGCTTGCAGTGCGGATGGCGGTTTTGTTTTTATTGAATGGTGGCAAAGCGCAGGAGATTGCGGGATAAGTTCGTGCAATGCTCATTTGTAAATTTCGCGCCGATGCCCGATTCGCGATGAGGTAAATCTCGCCTCTTGCTAAATCAAAGCGGTAGATAATCCGGTAGTCGCCGACGCGAAGGCGATACTTGTCCGAGCCAGTCATCCGATAATGCGGAAAACTGCGCAGACGTTTGCCCATTTCGTCCAACTTGCGTTGAACGTTAGAGTGGATTGTGGTGGGTAATTGGAAGAAATCGCGATCGAACTCTGCTGAAGCGATCTGTGTGGATGCTCAGTTCATGCCGAGTTACGGCTTATGAAGTCGAATGCGACGTGCCTGAAGGTCAAGTTCACCGCGCTCAATCTTTGCCTTGAATTCGTCGTTCAACTCTAACTCGTCTTCCATGACGTTACTCAACCAGTCCAACAGCGCTTCTCGTTCCGCTTTGGTCAGTTGCTTAACCTGTTCTTCGACTTGTTCGAGCGTCGGCACGCGAACAGTTAAGGGTAATTTTGCGAGGTTTGCAACTTAGTCCTGCATGCGGTTGATCTGCTGTGTCGGGTTCAAATTATAAGTCGAAGAAATTTCTTTGAATTGACTTCGTTGCTAAATCGTCAGGAAAATACAGCTTTATGACCCAGTCCACTAACTCGCTTACCAGCCGTCGTGACTTTATCAAAACCACCGGCACGCTTGCCGCCGTTTCCACCCTTGCAGGACTCGCTCTTCCGAGCGTGCATGCCGCCGGAAAGGAAGAAATTCGCGTGGTGCTCGTTGGATGCGGTGGTCGCGGGACCGGCGCCGCCGCCAATGCGCTTTCCGTTGCGGATCGTGGGCCAATCAAACTCGTGGCGATGGCCGACGCGTTCCAGGATCGCCTCGCCGGGAGCTTCGACACGTTGAATAAACAATTTGCCGACAAGATGGATGTGCCGGAAGAGCGCAAGTTCGTGGGCTTGGATGGTTATAAAAAGGCGA
>JAQGOW010000255.1 GCA_028293405.1 Verrucomicrobiales bacterium | reverse complement strand
AATAACAAGAATCCAAACAATCGAAGCCACAACCACCAGGATAATCCGCAAAAAATGAAATTGCTTTGTCCTGCCGGTTCGCTCGAGCCAACTCAACAGCTGCGAACATCTTTCAGCCACAATGATTCCGCCTGCCCAAAGCATTCCGAGAAAAGCAAAAGACTGCATCGCAACCAACCAGAAAGCACCACCGCCACCACCATGCCGCCAATCCTGCAATGTGATTGCCAGCTCAGCCAAAAAGATCAGTGCAAGAACCCCGATGAACCAGACAAAAGGAACGCGCGCTTTCGACGCGGATGAGTCGTTTAGTGGTTGGTTGGCCATTCCGCTTATTTTGAGCAACTTCCTGCGAGCGAACAAGGAGGAATCAGTCGGAGTCCAAGCCTCCGGTGTGATTAAAAGGTGGTCGCAATCAATAGGCCTTCTCCCTCTCCTCCTCGGGAGGAGAGGAAACTGTTTACTCTGTAGTTCCGTGTTGAAGCTCAAGCTTCAGCCTGCTCGTCAGGGTTAGGGCGTTAACAACACTATTGACACGTGTCGCTACGGCATGTAGTATCTTCCGTATTAAAAGCGTGTATAATTACACGCCAACATTAACTCGGGCTGAAAAAGCCAGCCCACAATTGAAAGGAACCACTATGTCAGAAGAAGCGCAAAACAGCATCATTGCCGAATCAACACCCACACCACCGCCCGGCCAGGAACCGTCCAACGTTCCTGCCCAGTCGGCAGAAGTTGTCTCCAACCCACAACCCAAAGCGCCCGTCAAACCTCGCAAGCCTCGGTCGAACTGCCGCCGAACCGGCAAAGTGGCGTGCTTGCCTTATAGCGCCCGCCAATGTGTTAGCAATCTGCTTTACGAAGGTAAAACGTATCAGGAAATCATCGCTTTCCTCGAAGATGAAGGTTTTACCGGCATCACTCGCCAGAATATCACCAATTGGGCTCGCGGCGGCCATAAGGATTGGCTGCAACAGCAAGTTCAACTCGAAACCATTGTGACAAAACGTGGAAACATGATCGACCTCACTTTCGCTCTCGGTCGCAATCGTGATCGCCACTTTGATCTTACCGATGTCAATAATGCACTCTTGGCGTCGCGCTACAACGAGGTGCTCCAGCAAATCGACAGCAAACAAATCGCCACCGCCATCACAGCAAACCCAGAACTCCTCTTCCGATTGGCTGCTGAAGAATCCGATCGCCAAAAGCGCGAGACCGACGTCATTCGCGACCGCGAAGAATACCAGGATCGCAAACGCCGCCGCGAACAAGCGGATTTTGCGATGAGATATGAAATGCTCGGCGAGAAGACCAAAGCTGAGCTGCGCGAAGCCAAAGGGAAACCCGGCTACCACCAAAAGCTGTGCCAAATCATGGGAGTCAAAGTGCCGGAAGGCACCGACTTGGCCAAATATGATCAAAGATTGGCAAACTCATGAAAGCCTATGCAAACCTATGCAAGGCTATGAAAGCCCAAGCAAACCCCAACGAGGTAAAAATTAGCGAAAAACGGCAAGGTTAAGCAAGGAGCGCGGACAGCCTGTCCGCGCTTCTTTTCACCTCATCGCTAGCGAAACTTTGTGATTGGGTGCCGGAAACGCCTTATCGATTGACTTAATATCTTCGCGCGTGAGTTGAATGTCCGCGACCACCAGATTTTCGCGCACGTGTTCCGGTTTGACCGCCTTCGGAATAACAACAACACCCATATGTAACAACCACGCCAACGCAATCTGCGCCGTCGTCGCACTGTGCGCCTTCGCAATCTTCTTTAATGCCAAGTGCCCGAGCAACGCATGCTTGTCATCACCCGAACTCTTCAGAGGCGAATACGCCATGAGTGGAATGCCGCGTTCCTTGCACCACGGCATCAAATCGAACTCAATCCCGCGATGCTCCAGGTTATAATAAATCTGGTTCGTCGCGATCTGCTCACCACCAGCGATGCGTGCCGCGTCTTCCATATCGGACAAATCAAAATTGCTCACGCCAAAATCCAAAATCTTTCCGTCAGCCTTCAGTTTCAAAAACGCCGAAATAGTTTCCTCCAACGGAATCGATTCGCGCCAATGCAGAAGATACAAATCCAACCGATCCGTCTTGAGCCGTTTCAACGTCCGCTCACAAGCCTGCGCCGTCCCTTCGTGACACGCGTGGTGCGGATAAATTTTGCTCACCAAAAACACCTCATCGCGCCTGCCGGCAATGGCTTCGCTGATAATAATCTCCGCGCCACCTTCACCATACATTTCCGCCGTGTCGATCAGTGTAATCCCAAGGTCCAATCCCAATCGCAAAGCATCAACCTCCGCCTGGCGTTCCGTGCGATTCTCACCCATGCGCCACGTGCCCTGACCGATCATCGGAATCTCGCGCCCGGAAGGCAGTCGCACCGTTTTGATGCTCGAAGTTTTCATCGAATCGATTCCGCAATAAACCGCTCCAGCGCAGGTCCGGGCAACGCCCCTTGTTTGCGGGCCACCTCGCGCCCGCTATTAAACAACGCCAACGTCGGAATCGCCTGTATCGCGAACCGTTGCGCCACCTGCGGCAATTCCTCCGTATTCACCTTCGCCGCAATCCATCGCCCGCCATTGGCCGCCGCCGCACGTGCGAACTCCGGTGCAAACATCTTGCAAGGTCCGCACCACGACGCCCAAAAATCCACCACCACCGGCAACGTCGACTTCGTCGTCAACGCATCAAATGCCGCTGCCGTCGAAATCTCCACCGGCGCATCCGGCACACCCAATTCTGTCTGGCAATTCCCGCACCGAAACGTCTGTCCCAATCGCGTGTATTCCATGCGATTAGTTTTGTCGCATTTCGGGCATTGCACCAACAACCCTCGTTCATCCGCCTCGATAGAATGTGTTGTAGTCACATATTCAACCTTCCAAAGATTCGCCGTTCCGCAAGGCAGGGCGTATCGCTCCGTGACCGCCGTGGTTCTACTTGATGCCAATCATCCTCAACGGAACCCGAATCGCCTTCGGCCGATAATGATCTGGAATCGCGCGCCCATCGACACAAGCCTTCACCGCCGGTTCATAACCGTTAATCGAGTACGTCACCAAAATTTCGCCGCCCTTGTTAATAAATTCGGGATGCGCCTGCGGAATGTACCAAAACGGAATGTGCCCACGATACGTGTCGTCAACCGTCCAAACCTTCGTCAGTTCGGAGAATGGTCCCGTCGGCTTATCGCTCGTCGCCATAAAGATGTCTCGCCCACCATCCGCCGCGATACTCAACGTACCCGTCGTCAGCACATATTTCCCGCGCACCAAACAAACATGAACACCGACATTCGCCCTGCCGACTGCCGCAGCATTGGTGGACGCACCATTCCAATCCGTCCCATTCCAAAAGCCCCACCGGATCGGTTCGCCACTCTTGAACCGCGCCACCACAACATCGGATCCCACCCCGCGCGCCTTGCTCCCAAACGCATAAATCCAGTTGCCATCCTCAACAAACCCTTGTCCCATTTGCACGCCATCGAAAGCGGGCAGGGGAACGTAATCGACAACCTCCATGCTCGGGAACGCAACCTTGCCCCAAAATTCATTTCCCGCACTCCCGAATCCCCACATCCCTTCACCGGTTTTTTTCAAAGCCGACAAATATATATAGACCGCGTCCTTGTTCTGAAACCCGCACATTGGCCAAAACCAAAGATTCTCGTTCGTGGAATTCTTGAACCAAGATTTAAAAATCGGCTTCGTCGTTCGCAATGTCCGCGCCGTTTTCAAATCCGTCTCGGATGCTTGGAGCAATCCGGCATTGCGACACTGAAACAGACAAGCCGTCGTTCCGGTTTTTGCATCGTAATCGTCGAGGTGACTATCGCCGAACAACCACAACACGCGCCCATCGGACAGCGGCACCGAAATCGCGCCATCCCCCGATACCCAACCATTGGTGCGGCGAAAAAATTCCGTAAACGCCAGAACTTTGTAAACGCGCCCAGCTCCCTCTCCTCCTCTGGAGGAGAGGGTCGGGGAGAGGAGGCCAACCGATCCCTTTTCCGCAGCACACGCCGCGACAACGGACGATGCGAGCACCATCAACAATGCAGTCGTGATTTTCATGTTTCGGTTGAGTGTAACTCGGCTATGGCAAATACCAGCGTTCAGTTTACAATAAAGATTGTGCCTGCGATTTTGACGATTAACGGAGGATCTTCGAGCCTGAAGTTCGCCATTTTTGCGACAGGCCATGGCAAGCCGCAGCGCACCGTCTCCGGCGAAATCGAACGCATCGGACTGCCGAACCCAACCCTGCGCGTCGGCTCGTCACGACGTCCGGTCAAAGTCCAAAATCACGCAGAAGCCCTCGCGTTGGTGTTAGAGCAAATTAACGAAACCCCCGGTGCAAAAGACTTGAGTGCGGTCGCCCATCGCGTCGTACACGGCGGACCGCTCTATCGCCAACACCAACCCGTCAACGCAGCTATGCTCGCCGAACTGGAGCGATTGAGTCCATTTGATCCAGAGCATTTGCCGGCAGATATTTCGTTGATACGCTGTTGCACAGAAGCTTTTCCGGCCGTTCCGCAATTTGCCTGCTTCGACACAGCCTTTCATCGCGACCTCCCACGTGTCGCGTATTTGCTTCCGATTCCACGCAAATACGAAAAACGCGGCATCCGCCGTTACGGTTTTCACGGGCTGTCCTGTTCGTGGCTCATGCAACAACTAAAGGAAAGGGCGGGCGAGGAAGCTGCCAGAGGCCGCGTCGTAATTGCTCATCTCGGCAACGGCGCGAGCATGACCGCTGTTCACAATGGCCGTTCCGTGGATACCACAATGTCGTTCACACCCACTGCCGGCCTTGTCATGAGCCGCCGCACTGGCGATCTCGATCCGAGTTTGGCCGCGTATCTTATTCGCATCGAAAAAATGTCCGTGGACGATTTTCAACACATGGTGAATGCCGAATCAGGGTTGCTCGGGATTTCCGAAACGAGTTCCGATATGCGCGATTTATTGGACGCACAACAAAACGACGCACGCGCGGCCGATGCCGTCGACTCATTTTGTTACAATGCCAAAAAACATCTCGCCGGACTCGCCGCAGTTCTGGGCGGCTTGGACACCCTGATCTTTTCCGCCGGCATCGGCGAAAATAATGCCGAAGTGCGCGCACGTATCTGCCACGGTCTAGAGTTTCTTGGCATCGAACTCGACTCGATTGCGAACAACCAAAATGGGGCAATCATTTCTAAAAAGACCAGCAAGGCGACCGTGCACGTCATCAAAACCGACGAAGAAATGTATATCGCTCAAACGATTACCGCATTGCTTCGCAACGAGGTAACATCATGAAATACTCCGAAAATTCCCGCTTCTCATCCGGCCGCGCTGCGAAAGTTTCGCCCCCGACCTCCGGCCCGCTCACCCCTGATGAACTCAACAAAATGGACGCGTGGTGGCGTGCCGCAAACTATTTGTCGGTCGGCCAAATCTATCTCTACAAAAATCCGCTGCTAAAGACGCCGATCAAGCGCGAAGACATCAAGCCGCGCCTGCTCGGACATTGGGGCACCACGCCCGGTCTCAATTTCCTTTACGTTCATCTCAATCGCATCATCAAAGCGCGCGACCTCAGCATAATTTATATCACCGGCCCCGGCCACGGCGGTCCCGGTCTCGTCGCGAATACATATCTTGAAGGCACCTACAGCGAAGTTTATCCGAACATTTCGCAAGACGAAGACGGCATCCGAAAACTGTTCAAACAATTTTCATTTCCCGGTGGCATTCCAAGCCACGTTGCGCCCGAAACGCCTGGCTCAATCCATGAAGGCGGCGAACTTGGTTACTCGCTCTCTCACGCATTCGGAGCTGTGTTCGACAATCCCGATTTGATTGCCGCCTGCATCGTCGGCGACGGCGAAGCCGAAACGGGCCCGCTCGCCACGAGTTGGCACTCGAACAAATTTCTCAATCCCGCACGCGATGGCGCAGTGCTGCCGATACTTCATCTCAACGGCTACAAAATTGCGGGTCCGACTTTCCTCGCGCGAATTCCACGTGAAGAACTCGAAGCTCTTTTCCTTGGTTACGGTTACAAACCGTATTTTGTCGAAGGCGAGGAACCAGCCGCAATGCATCAACAAATGGCGACGACACTCGACACCGTGTTCGCCGAAATCAAAGCCATCCAACAAAACGCACGCACGAAAAACGATCTCACGCGCCCGATGTGGCCGATGATCATTTTGCGCACGCCGAAAGGTTGGACCGGGCCAAAGGAAGTCGACGGCAAACCCGTCGAGAACACGTTCCGCGCGCATCAAGTGCCGATGTCCGACATGAGTCAGCCGGCGCATATAAAAATTCTTGAGCGCTGGATGAAGAGCTATAAACCCGAAGAACTCTTCGACAAAAACGGCGCATTCAAAAAGGAGTTCGCCGACCTTGCGCCTAAAGGCGATCGCCGTATGAGCGCCAATCCGCATGCGAACGGCGGCCTCCTATTGCGCGCGTTGCGTATGCCGGATTTCTGCGATTACGCGGTTAAAGTTTCCAAACCCGGCGTTGCCCAAGCCTCGGCGACCGAAGTGCAGGGGAAATTCATCCGCGACGTTTTGAAGAATAATTCGAAAACGTTTCGCATCTTCAGCCCTGACGAAACCGCGTCGAATCGTTGGAACGCGGTCTTCGAAGTCGACAAGCGCTGTTCCATGGCCACGATTTTACCGACCGACGAGAACGTTTCACCGAACGGTCGCGTCATGGAGGTCTTGAGCGAACACAATTGCCAGGGTTGGCTCGAAGGGTATTTGCTTACTGGCCGCCACGGTTTCTTCAGTTGCTACGAAGCCTTCATTCACATCATCGACTCGATGTTCAACCAGCACGCCAAATGGTTGAAAGTAACGCGCCACATTCCGTGGCGTCGTCCGATCGCGTCGCTGAATTATCTGCTCACGTCTCATGTGTGGCGTCAGGATCACAACGGCTTCAGTCATCAGGATCCCGGTTTCATCGATCACGTCGTAAATAAAAAAGCCGAAGTCATCCGCGTCTATCTGCCGCCCGATGCAAACACGTTGCTCTCCGTCACCGACCATTGCCTGCGCAGTCGCAACTACGTGAACGTTGTTGTGGCTGGCAAACAAATCGCGCCGCAATGGCTCGACATGGAATCGGCCATCAAACATTGCACCGCCGGCATCGGCATTTGGGAATGGGCCAGCAACGATAAAGGTTTCGAGCCCGACGTGGTTATGGCCTGCTGCGGCGACGTCCCAACTTACGAAACACTAGCGGCCGTCGATCTGCTTCGAAAAATGCTTCCGAAAATAAAAGTCCGCGTCGTCAACGTCGTTGACCTGATGAAACTGCAACCGCGCTCCGAACATCCGCACGGATTGCCCGACGCCGATTTTAATGACCTTTTCACGAAGGATAAACCAATCATCTTCGCGTTTCATGGCTACCCGTGGTTGATCCATCGCTTGACCTATCGTCGTGCCAATCACAAAAACCTCCACGTCCGCGGCTATAAAGAAGAGGGCACAACGACGACGCCGTTTGACATGGTTGTGATGAATGACCTCGACCGTTTTCATCTCGTTGGCGATGTCATTGATCGTTTGCCGCAACTCGGTTCCAGTGCTGCTTACGTCAAACAAGAACTTCAAAACAAGCTGCTGGAGCACAAGCGTTACATCGCCGAACACGGCGAGGACATGCCGGAGATTCGGGATTGGAAGTGGAGCGGCGCTTAACGACGGTAGAAGCCGTCTGCTGAGCTAGAGGAATGACTTTGCACTTGCATTGGTGCAGCCACGTTACTATTGACACCCTAAGGTAAATGCCCTATGCATTCCCGCGCAAGGAGTCGGTTTAACCAAAACAAAAGGAATTAAGGAATATATGGAATACTATCAGGCCCCGATTATCGTCGCAGATGCACCCGCCGAAGCACGTGCTGCATTTATTCGCCGCACCTACAGTCATTTGGCCGGCGCGATCTTTGCGTTCATTGCACTGGAAATTGTCTTCTTTTCACTTGGATTGCCCGAACGTTTCACCCGAACCGTGCTCTCCGCGCCGTTTGGATGGCTCATCGTTCTCGGCGCGTTTGTAGGCGTGTCCTGGCTCGCTGAGTATTGGGCGAATTCCGACACGTCGATCTCGACACAGTATTGGGGACTCGGTCTCTATGTTTTAGCAGAAGCGATCATTTTCATGCCGCTGCTTCTCCTCGCGGTGGATCGTTCCACGCCCGACGTTCTCCCGACTGCAGCGTTGATCACGGGATTGCTCTTTGGTGGCCTGACCTACACTGCGTTCACGGTAAAGAGTGACTACTCGTTTTTGGGCGGTGTATTGAAGATTGGCGGATTCGTCGCTCTCGG
>JAQGOW010000225.1 GCA_028293405.1 Verrucomicrobiales bacterium | reverse complement strand
CCTGGCGCCAACTCGTTGTGAGTCTTGACGTTTTCGTAATAGAAATCTCCGTAAAACTGAAGCATGTCGTCGCAAATCTTATCGCTAAACGCCGCATAACCGCCCCAACGTTCTTGCTCCGGATAGGAACCCGAAACAGCGTTGAAGTTAAACAACGAACTGCGTCCCCCCGTATAGACATACTGGCCTGCCGGCGCGAAACCATTGGTTCCAAATGGAGCATGACCAAACGTCAGCGCCGATGACACAAGCGGATTCGGGACTGGTTGAGGCGTTGCCGGAGTACCGCCTGCGGCCTGGACAACCGCGTCGGACAATTGCAAATTTTCCGGGCTTGAGTTCGTGCTCAAGAACGGTGGATTCGCCGAATTGCCACGGTCACGATTGAAGAGTGAGTTGTGGTGATAAAAGTTGATGTCACCGACGACCTGTACTTTGTCGTCGCCCACACCGAAGAGCACGTCGCCACTGTAGATGGCAGTGTCCTTGTCGAGGGTGTTGCCATACTGAATGGTCGCCTGTGCGCCACGGTATTCCTTGTAGAACTTCAAGTTCACGACACCCGCAACAGCGTCAGCGCCGTAGGTGGTGGACGCGCCGTCTTTCAGAATTTCAATGCTCTGAACGGCTGGAAGGGGAATTGTGAACAAATCCTGGAACGACGTGGTGCCGCCCTGGCCGATCGGATACGGCGCGACACGCCGACCGTCGATCAAGAGGAGAGTCGCTTCCGGGGTGAATCCACGCAGCGAGATCGAAGCCGCGCCCGAGGTAAATCCGGTCGCGTTGTTCGAAATAGGAACGCCGTTCGCATTTGCCACTGGCAAATCACGGAGAAGTTCCGCTGCCTGGCGCTCACCGGACTTATTGATTAAGTCGCGGTTTAACGCCAAAACTGGGTTTGGCCCGACTTCTTCGGCTGTCGGGATGTTAGAACCGGTCACGATCACGCGCTCGGCTTCGGCTGTGCCCCCGGTCGGTGCCCCTGCTCCGGGGTTGCCACCTGGCTGGGCTGCTGGGGCTGTTCCCTGCAACGGCGCATTTTGGGCAAAAGCGCTCGTCGCGATAATTAAAGGTAATCCGACGACCGCAAAGGCGGCTACGCGAATCAGTCCCAACGTTTTTAGTACGTTTCTAGTCATTGGTTTCTCCATGGTTTGGTTAGGTTTGCGGGTAGGCATTATTGAAGATTCAGCATGCTGGCAAGTATTTTTTTCACTTTTCTGAAGTTTTTTTGAACGGGGGCGTACCAGCAATTGTCGCGCCGAACCTCGCTTTTGGGCCGTTTTATCGAATTTCCCGGCCACTGCCTAGAAAAAAATTCAAAAATCTTCGGGACCCCTGTTTGTCCCCTTCGGCGCCCAAACCGGCTTCTCCCTCAGGCTCGTTAGGCAAATCCACGTGGGCAATAAATTCCTGGCCGCGGTCCTTTTTTAATAAACTTTTTCCCGATAGGCGCGTTTCCTGTTGTCGCGGCAAGCGATTCATTGCAGCGTGGCAGCGAATGTTCACCGGTCTCATCGAGGAAGTAGGAAAGGTCTTGTGGATCCGCGCGACCGATCGCGGCACGCAACTACAAATCGCCGCGGGGCCGATGGCGGAAAGTATTCACACTGGGGACAGCATTGCCGTGAATGGTTGTTGCCTGACCGTTAGTGCGCACCGCGCTGAACAAATAACTTTCGATCTGCTGGAAGAAACATTAGACCGGACAAACTTAAGAAAGGTGCGCCGCGACCGTCCGGTTAACCTCGAACGCCCGTTAATGGCGGGCGATCGGCTCGGCGGGCATTTTGTGCAGGGCCACATCGATTGCGCGGCACAGATTATTTCCTTCGAGGCAAGCGACGGCGATCATCGATTGGAGGTTGGATTACCAGCTGATTTCGCGCATTACGTCGCGGTGAAGGGTTCGGTTGCAATCAACGGAATCAGTCTAACCGTTGCCGAAGTCTTGTCGGATAGCTTCGTCGTCTGGATCATCCCGCACACGAGACGGTCGACCAATTTGCACACCGCGCAGCCGGGCGATTTGGTAAATATCGAGTTCGATATCCTGGCAAAATACGTCGAGCGAATGATGGCCCGGCAGAGCGTTTAGTAGTTAGGCCAAACGAAGCTGGCAGGCGGGTTTGCTCCGCGTTAACCCTTGGTGTTTTGGGGGCAGTTATGTTCGAAACGAACCGGCTTCGATGCGGTTCTTTATATATAGAGAGAGGACGTAAAGCATCAGTCATTTCGCTCCCATGCCCATGAGTACCGCCGGTATGGTCCGTAGCAAAATTTTGAAGTCGAGCGCGAGTGACCAGCGGTCGATGTAATCAAGATCCAACTTCACCCAGTCACGAAAATCTTTCACCTGATTGCGGCCGCTGATTTGCCACAAACAGGTTAGGCCGGGTTTCACGCTTAGTCGTCTCCGTTGCGCGGTGTTCTCAAATTTCTCGACTTCATAAATTGGCAGCGGCCGAGGGCCAACCAGGCTCATGTCGCCCATCAACACGTTTACCAGTTGGGGGAGCTCGTCGATGCTGCTGCGACGGAGCCAGCGGCCGAACGGAGTAATACGGGGGTCATCTTCAACCTTGAAAACTGGGCCGCTCATCTGATTAAACGGCTCCAATTCCGCGCGCCGCATTTCCGCGTCATTGGACATCGACCGAAATTTGTACATGACGAAAGGCTTGCCGTGTTTGCCGGCCCGCTGTTGCCGGAAAATGATCGGCCCGGGCGAGGTGATACGAATCATCAGCGCTACGAATCCCATGGGTAGACCCAAAATCACTAAGGCGACAAATGCGCCAACGCGGTCGATTAGGTCCTTGATAAAAAGAGTCCAGGAGACATCAGGCGTTGAGCGAAAAACAAGCATGGGCCGGTCGCCGAAAGCATCGACATCGGCCTTGGCGATGGAAGTACGAATGAAATCCGCGACCAGCCACGCGGGCACGCCTTCTACTTCACACGCCCCGATGGCCTGTTCCACGCGATTGAGCTGGGTGTGAGAGGCCGCGAAAATCACGCGCGCGACAGCGTGCCTATGCAAGGCTTCGATTAAATCGGACAGAGGTTGCCTTTCGATGTCTATCCGGCCGACCACCTCCATCCGAAGTTTTTGTTCGGGGGTAAATGTCTGCTCAAACGCGGCCATGTCCTCGGGAGAGCCCGCCAGCAAAATTGGTTCGCGGAGTTCACCCCGGAGCGCGCGTCCGCGGATGTTCCGCACAATCAGCCGCTCTTTAACGAGCAGCCCGCCGGTGGCGAGTGCGATGAACAGGAGCGGCATGGACCGACTGACCAATGGCAGCCGCAAAAAGATGACGCACGCGCTGACGATGATGCTCAAATAGATCATCGCGCGAACGATCTGGACAAAGGACTTCCATTTCGTTTTGTCGAAAGGCGATTCGTAGAATCCTTGCAGGTCTAGCAGGATGGGTCCGAAAAGCATGACGACGATAAGCAGCCACGAATAGTTTCCGAACGGATCGATCGACTGCGTGAAGTTGAACCACCTCGTGCTGTAGAATCGCAAGGTGTGAGCAGCCAACAGCGAGAAGGCGAGCAGAAACGAATCGATCAGCTGTTGGATCTGTGTGTTTAATTCCTGTCTTCGTGCAAGCATGCTAAAAATGCGCAGCGTTGACGCCAGCCTGT
>JAQGOW010000221.1 GCA_028293405.1 Verrucomicrobiales bacterium | reverse complement strand
TCGCGTTATCTTCGACAGTGACAGTCTTGAACGGTCGCACCTCCGCAATACAGTCGTGCGCGACCATCCCGTTTTTACCTTTGTAAAGAATCGGGAAAAATTCACCGACCCGATGCGCGATATAGTTCGCGTTCAAAATCGCCATCTTCGTCGCTTCGGTCAGGCCAGTGCCGCCCATGAGCGAAATGTAAACCCAGGAAATAATCAAAATATTCGCGCTTCCCCACGGTGCGGCAGACACGGCGCCAATTGGATTTTCACCACCGAGATTTACGACGGGATGTCCCGGCAAAAATTCCACCAGATGTTCGGCCACACAGATCGGGCCCATACCCGGTCCACCGCCGCCATGCGGAATACAAAACGTCTTGTGCAAATTAATATGGCAAACATCCGCGCCCATATCGCCCGGCCGGCACAACCCGACCTGCGCGTTCATATTCGCGCCATCCATGTAAACCTGGCCGCCGTTATCGTGAACGATTTTGCAGATGTCCTTAATCCCTTCTTCAAAAACGCCGTGCGTCGACGGGTAGGTGACCATCAAACACGCGAGGTCGTTCTTGTGCGCTTCCGCTTTCGCGCGCAAATCGGCGACGTCAATATTGCCGTTCGAATCGCAAGCCACCGAAACAATATTCATCCCCGCCAACGCCGCGCTCGCCGGATTCGTGCCGTGCGCCGAAGTCGGAATTAAACAAATGCGCCGATGCTGTTCACTGCGGCTCTCGTGATAACGCATGATCACGAGCAAACCCGCGTATTCACCTTGCGCACCGGCATTCGGTTGCAGCGACGACCCGGAAAATCCAGTCACTTCGCTCAACCACTGTTCGAGTTGTCGGAAAATAATTTGGTAACCGCGCGTTTGCGTCAGCGGAGCGAACGGGTGCAGCTTGGAAAATTCTGGCCACGAAATCGGCAGCATCTCCGCCGTGCCGTTCAATTTCATCGTGCAGGAACCTAATGGGATCATCGAAGTCGTGAGTGACAAATCCTTCGATTCCAAACGGCGCAAGTAGCGCAACATTTCGGTTTCGGAATGAAACTTATTGAATACCGCGTGTTGCAGATACGCGCTCGTGCGTGCGAACGTCGACGGCAGTTGCATCGGCAGATTCGCCTCGAGCTCGAGCAACGAAAAGTTCGGCAACTTGCCGTCGTTGAGCACCGTCAGTATATCGACGATATCTTTCTCCATCGTCGCTTCATCGACCGAAATACCAATCGTGTGCGCATCGATCACCCGGAAATTAATCAGGTGCGCTTCAGCGCGCTTGATCACGTCAGCACTGGTTTTTGAGCCAAGTTCCACCCGCAAGGTATCGAAGAAAAGCGGCGTGCTGATTTCATAACCAAGCCGCTTCACTCCTTCGGCAAGCACCAGTGCCGTCGCGCGCACGCGCTGGCCAATGCGCCTCAATCCCTCAGGCCCGTGATAAACCGCGTACATCGAAGCCATGTTCGCCAACAACGCTTGCGCCGTGCAGATGTTGCTCGTCGCTTTTTCGCGCCGAATATGTTGCTCACGCGTTTGCAGCGAGAGACGCAGAGCCGGTTTGCCATGCACATCTTTGGAAACACCGACAAGTCGTCCCGGCATCAAACGTTTGTAAGCATCGCGCGTCGCAAAATACGCCGCATGCGGCCCACCGTAACCGAGGGGAACGCCGAACCGCTGCGCACTACCGACCGCAAGGTCAGCACCGAACTCACCCGGCGCGCGCAGAATGGTTAACGCCAGCAAATCCGCCGCAACCACAGTCATCGCTCCAGCTTCGTGAGCCGTCGCAAAAAACTTCTCGTAATCCAAAATTGAACCGTAAGTGTCCGGATACTGCACCAGCACACCGAACACCTTGTCCGTCACTTGAAACGTCTCATGATTGCCCACGACCACTTCCACATTCACCGCTTTGGCGCGTGTCTTCACCACGTCGATCGTTTGCGGATGGCAATTTTCCGAAACGAAAAACACATTCCGATCCGGCTTCACATTTTGGCAAACGTGCATCGACTCCGCTGCAGCCGTGGCTTCATCGAGCAAAGACGCGTTCGCGATGTCAAGACCGGTCAGGTCCGTGATCATCGTTTGAAAATTGAGCAACGCTTCCAGCCGGCCTTGCGCAATTTCCGCCTGATACGGCGTGTATTGCGTATACCAACCGGGATTTTCTAAAACATTACGCAGGATCACGGGTGGCGTGATGCAGTCCGAATACCCCATGCCTATATAATTGCGGAACACCTGGTTCTTCGACGCAATCGCCCGAAGCTCATGCAAAACCGCGTGCTCACTCCAACCGCCCGGGATATTGAGCGGCTTGTGCAAACGAATCTGCGGCGGAACGACATTGGCGATAAACGAGTCGAGGTCCGAATACCCGAGTTCAGCCAACATCTGCGCCGTTTCCTTGCCATCCGGCCCGATGTGCCGTCGCAGAAAACAATCGGTAGGTGCAAGCGCTTGCGAAACATTGCCAGCGCCGACGGGAGAAACATTCATCAGCTTATCAGACATCGACCGAAGGTAAATGCAGTAGCCCCAATGCTCAATTAAGAATTAAGCAGGGAGTAACACAGTGTCGCACTGTGGTGGTCAGCTTGGTAAGGACCGAATCACCTTCTGCAGCAACGCCCGGCTGATATGTAGTGTTGAGCGGTCTGGAATTTGTTCGAGGATTCTTTTGACTTCAGCCGCAGGGCGCGTTCCGCGGTGAATGGCGCGAATGATTAAGCCGATTGTTCCGTGAACTTGGAACCCCATTGATTCGGCGGCGAGCCGTGCTGCTGCATCATCGCACAGGAACAGTTGGCCTTGCAAATGTTCCAACAAGCTTAAGGCGGCAATCTCGCCGGAGTGCAAATCCAGCGTTCGCGCATAAGTAGCGACGCGGGGAGAAATCCTGGCAGTTGAAACTTTCACACCGGTTAATTTTGTCCACTCGAACCGAGGACGATGAACGGCCACCTCAGTCTTCACTTCCGGCGGAAGATGAATCGCGGTGAAGCCCTCCAAAAGATCAAGGCATTCGAGTTGATCGAGATGGATTAGCGGGCCGGCATCGATGACCGCAATCTCAATCATTGCCGAGCAATCCCCACTCAACGTCCTTTAAAACTTGCGCCTCTTGCAAGTCCGGGCGGTGAGAATCGAGAAACCGTCGCAGCGCTTCGACCATCGCTTCCTGCTGATCTTTAACCCATCCTGATTGCACCAGTTTCTGCAATTGCTCGTGCAATTGGTCCGGGCACTCGACGGTGATGCTCTTCATGCGTAAAGCTTATCGGTTCACTTGATTGTTCGCAATTCGTTTCAATATCGTGGGAACCTTCCACGTCGCCGGCTACGTTTTTCCTTCTTAATTCCCCCTTCTTAATTTTTAATGAGAGTGTGGGAAGCGACGCTCAAATAACTCCAATGATGGCGCAGTATCGCCGCATCAAAAGCGAATTGCCGCGGGAGGCGTTGCTGTTCTTTCGTCTGGGCGATTTCTACGAAATGTTCTTCGAAGACGCCCAGGTCGGCTCGCAACTCCTCAATGTCGCCCTGACCAAACGCGGTGTTGTGCCGATGTGCGGCATCCCGTTTCACGCCGCGAACGGTTACATCGCGCGCCTGCTCAAAGCCGGTCGCAAAGTCGCCATTTGCGAACAAACCGAGGAGGCCAAGCCCGGCCAACTCGTCAAACGCGAAGTCACCCAGATTCTCAGTCCCGGCACGCACTTCGATGAACGCCTGCTCACGCCCGAACGAAACAACTTTCTCGCAGCCTTGTGTCCGATCGGTACGACTTACGGTCTCGCCTGCATCGACCTGACGACGGGCGATTTCAAAACCACCGAACTTGAAGGCGACGCCGCGCTCACCACGGAACTCGAGCGTTTGCGTCCCGCAGAAGTCGTCTATCCTACGGGCGCGACTTCGCTTGGGCCGTTGCTCGAAAACAATTTCGCGATTTGCAACCCGTACGAAGACTGGGTTTTTGCGCCGGAAACCGCCGTCTTCACTGTGCGTGAACATTTCAAAGTTTCGACATTGGACGGTTTTGGGCTGAAAGACAAAACCGCCGCCATCGGCGCAGTCGGCGCTGTGTTGCATTATTTGACCCAGCATCTCCGCCGCGATCTTTCGGCGCTGACGCGTTTGTCCTTTTACCAATCGCGCGATTTCCTCGCGCTCGATTCCATTTCTCTGCGCAACCTCGAAATCCTCGAACCGCGCCACTCCGATGCCCCGAGAAACTCGTGTCTTTTTGGTGCGCTCAACAAGACCGTCACTCCCATGGGCGCGCGGCGAATGCGCGATTGGCTCAGCCAACCGCTCGCCTCCATCGACCCCATCCGCCAACGGCAGGACGCTGTCCAGCGTTGGCTCGAAGCCTCCAGTTCACTCGACGATTTTCGCGTAGAGCTAGCCCAAGTGCGCGACCTCGAACGAACCATCGGTCGACTAAGCGTCGGGTCCGGCAATGGTCGCGACTTGAATGCGCTCCGGCTCGCACTCGAAAAAATTCCGAACCTCAAACGGATTCTTAAGACCGTTGCTGCCTCTGAACCGAGCAGCTTTCGTGAGCTTCCCATTCCCGAATCCGCGCCCGAAACTTTCCCCAACTTGCTCGACCGACTCGCCAACGAATTGGCCGAAGCACCCGACCTCGTCGAGCTGATTTCCCGCGCAATTGTCGATGAGCCGCCGATGGCCTTGAAAGAGGGTGGCATCATCCGCGACGGCTTTGATCCCAATCTCGATGAACTCCGCCGAGGTTCGCGCGACGGCAAAGATTGGATTGCGAAACTGCAACAGGACGAAATCACGAGCACCGGAATCACCTCGCTCAAGGTGCGCTTCAATTCGGTGTTCGGTTATTACATCGAAGTTACCCGATCTAATCTCGACAAAGTTCCCGCGCATTACATCCGCAAACAAACCATCGCGAACGGCGAACGTTTCATCACGCCCGAGTTGAAGGAGATGGAGGGCAAGATTCTCGGTTCGCAAGAGCGCAGCGTGAAATTGGAATACGAACTCTTCCAACGCGTCCGCGAACAAATCCTAGAACAAATGCCGCGCCTGCAACAGTCCGCTGCCGCGCTTGCGCAACTCGATGTGATTGCCAGCTTTGCCGAAGTAGCGCGGCTCTACAGTTATTGTCGTCCGGAAATTCGCGACCAGGGCGTCATTCAAATTCGCGAAGGTCGTCACCCCGTTTTGGAACAAGCTCTCAACGAGGAACGTTTCGTTCCGAACGACACCGATTTGAGCAACGCCGCTCAACAGCTCGTTCTCATCACCGGGCCCAACATGGCTGGCAAAAGCACCTTCATTCGACAGGTCGCATTGCTCACGTTGCTCGCGCACACCGGTTCATTTGTTCCCGCGAGTTCCGCGCGAATTGACCTAGTCGACCGCATTTTCACCCGCATTGGCGCGAGCGACGATATTGCTCGAGGCCAATCGACGTTCATGGTCGAGATGAGCGAGACCGCAAACATTCTCAACAACGCCACGACCCACAGCCTTGTCATCCTCGACGAAATCGGACGCGGCACGAGCACGTTCGACGGCTTGAGCCTGGCCTGGTCGATCGTCGAACACCTGCACAATGTCGTCGGCGCAAAAACACTTTTCGCGACGCACTATCACGAACTCGTCGAACTCGCTGGACGCCTGGCACGAGTGAAGAACTACAACGTCGCCGTGCGCGAATGGAACGATCAAATCGTTTTCCTCCGCAAAATCGTCGAAGGCGCAACCGACAAGAGTTACGGCATTCAAGTCGCGCGACTTGCCGGTGTTCCCAAAACGGTCGTCGAACGCGCCAAGGAAATCCTGCGCAATCTCGAAGATTCTGAACTCACGCCCGAAGGAAAAGTCCGCCAGCACCGTCCACGCCGCGAAGTCGAGGCGCTAAAAAAACTCGGACCGCCGCCGCAGATGGATTTGTTTGGCTAAGCAGTTACCTACTTCGCCTCGACGCACTTCACGCACATCGGACGTTCCAGCGCCAGTGTCGTTCCGGTCGGCGTCAAAGCACCGGTCAACGTATCGATTCTAAAAATTGCGGTCTGATCCGATAGCTCATTCGCAACCAACAACAGCTTACCGGTCATATCGATCTCAAAGTGTCGCGGCCGATGCCCGCCGCACGAATTATGACCGACCAGAGTCAACATTCCTGTTTTGGCATCGACCTTGTAAACCACAATGCTGTCGTGACCACGGTTTGAGCCGAACACAAATTTGCCGTTCGGATGCACCGCAACTTCGGCTGGAAAATTCTTGCCTTCAAAACTTTTCGGCAACGTCGAAACATTCTGCAGTTCCTTCAACGTGCCACCGGTCGCGTCCCACGAGAACGCGGTCATCGTTGAATCCAGTTCGTTGATGACATAAGCGAACTTGTTGTTCGGATGCAGCGCAATGTGGCGCGGACCGGCTCCGGGCTTCACGGAGACAGGCGCAGTTTTATTGCACATCACCGTGGCGTCGCTTGGATTGACTTTAAACACCATCACTTTGTCCAACCCGAGATCGCAACCCAACGCCCACACGCTTTTCGGTGCGCAAATAATGCAGTGCGCATGCGGGCCTCCCTGTCGCTCGGCTTCGACGCTCGAGCCTTTGTCCTGAATGATTGCAGACATCATTCCGAGCGCGCCGCTCTTTTGAATCGGAAACGCCGCGAAACTTCCACTGCTGTAATTCGCGACCATTGCCGCTTCGCCGGACGGGTTCACACAAATGTGACATGGGCCGTGTCCACCGGACGGCACACTATTGAGCATGCTCAATTTGCCGGTTTCGGCGTCGATCGAGAATGCTGCGACCAGGCTCGTTTTGCGGTCGGCACCTTCGGCCACGGCGTAAAGGCGCTGGCCGTTCGGATGCACGGCAATAAAACTTGCGCGCGGAAAATCGACAGCACGTCCGGCTTCCAACACTTCCGCTCGGCTCGCATCAATTTTGTACGAAAAAATTCCTTTTACGGGCGAGGCGACAAAAGCCCATTGAGTCTTTTGCGCGAAACTTGTGCTGCACATAAGGACTGGGAGAAAACAGCAAAAGGCGACTCTCGCGAATGCAGACTTCGAAACACCGCCAACAGAAATCCCAGAATAGGGCTTAGCGAATACGGACACGGGCTATGTGTCCAGTATGCAAGCGCTCATCAGCGATTCAATACAAATCGGCTTACCTACCGCAGCATTGCTTGTATTTTTTGCCACTGCCGCAAGGGCAGGGGTCGTTGCGGCCGACTTTCGGGATGTTCCGAACCGGCTTCGCTTTTTCGTAGGCGGCCGTGGCTTCGGTCACCATGTCGCTGCCACTGGCCGGGCCTTGTTGCTGGGCCGGAGCGTTGCTCGCTGCGGGGCCGCCGAAGGTGCTGACGGATTGGTGCTCGGTGCGCTTCGGCAAGTTCGCAAAAAAGTTTTCGAATGCCATCTGGCTCGACGCACTGCGGAAGATGTTGTGGCAGATGCGCGATTTGATGTTGGTCATCAACTCTTCGAAAATGGTGAACGCTTCGGCTTTGTATTCGACGAGCGGATCGCGTTGACCATAAGCGCGCAGACCGATGCTGCTGCGCAGGCTGTCCATGCTGTAAAGGTGTTCCTGCCAGAGTTCGTCGATCGCGCTCAGGATGGTGAAGCGTTCGATGGTCTTGAGGTGATCAGGATTTTCGAAGCTGACCTTGAGGTCGTAAGCGTCGCGGACTTGTTTGATGACGAATTGGCAAACGGCAAATTGCGCGGGGCTCAGGCCGTCGAAGGCGGAACCTGCCACGGGCATTTCAGTGGCGGACGTGGCGGTTTTGCGCAGGTCGTCTTCGGTGATGGGTAGTGGGAAATTGAGCGTGACCCAATCATTGAGCGCCTGGATGTTCCAGGTCGACGGCTCCTGGGCGCTGGTCATGTTCGTGACTTTTTCGATCACGACTTCTTCCATGATGTCCATCAAACGATCACGAACATCGTCCGAGTGAATGACTTCGTTGCGGAAGCCGTAGATGACTTCGCGCTGTTTGTTCATCACGTCGTCGTATTCGAGCGTGCGTTTACGGATCTGGAAGTTGTGTTGCTCGACGCGTTTTTGCGCCTGCTCGATGCTGCGGTTCAACAGACCGGCTTCGAGTTCCTGGCCTTCTTCGAGGCCCATGCGTTCCATGTATTTGACGATTCGGTCGGAACCGAACAAGCGCATGAGATCATCTTCGAGGCTGATGAAAAAGTGGGATGAACCGGGGTCGCCCTGGCGCGCGCAACGGCCGCGGAGCTGGCGATCGATACGCCGCGATTCGTGGCGTTCGGTGCCAATGACGTGCAAGCCGCCGATGTCAGCAACGCCGGCGCCGAGCTTAATGTCGGTGCCGCGGCCTGCCATGTTGGTGGCAATAGTGACGCCGCCGCGTTGACCAGCGCGCGCGACGATTTCGGCTTCCTGCTGGTGGAACTTGGCGTTAAGGACGGAATGAATGATGCCGATCTTCTTCAACATGCGCGAAACTTGTTCGCTGGTTTCGACCGAGACCGTGCCGACGAGAATCGGGCGGCCTAGATTGTGAATCTCGGCGATTTCTTTCATCACCGCGTTGAATTTTTCGCGGCGCGTTTTGTAAACGGAATCGTTTTTGTCTTTGCGCGCGACGGGGCGGTTCGTCGGGATGACGAGCACGCCGAGTTTATAAATGTCGTGGAATTCGCCGGCTTCAGTTTCGGCAGTTCCGGTCATACCGGCGAGCTTGAGGTAAAGGCGGAAATAATTTTGGATCGTGATCGTGGCCAGCGTTTGGGTTTCGCGTTCGACGGCGACGCCTTCTTTGGCTTCGACGGCCTGGTGCAAACCTTCGCTCCAACGACGACCATACATCGGGCGGCCGGTGTGTTCGTCGACGATGACGACTTTGCCATTTTCGATGACGTAATGGACGTCGACTTGATACAGGCTGTAGGCCTTCAGCAATTGCGAGATCGTGTGAATCTGCATCGCCTTTTGCTCGAACTCGGCTTGCGCTTGGGATTTAAGTTCCATGCGCTTGCGCGGATCGATGTCGGCGAGCGAATCGATTTCGTGAAACTTGGTCGTGAGGTCCGGCATCATGAATGCGTCCGGATCTTTCGGGCGCAGGTGAGCGCGGCCTTTTTCGGTTAGGTCGGCATCGTGGCTTTTTTCGTCGATGGCGAAATAGAGTTCTTCTTTTTGGGCGTAGAGATCTTTTTTGCTTTGGTCGGCATGGAGCTCGAGTTCGGCCTTGTTCATCAGGCGCAGGTTCTCGGCGTCTTCCAAAACCTTCATGAGATTTTCAGAACGCGGGTTGCCGAGTTTGACGCGGTAAAGCAACAGGCCGATTTCTTTTTGAATCAGGTCAGGATTTTGCGGATTGGAACCGTCCTCGGGATGGAGCTTTTTCATCAGCCCCTGGGCTTGCTCGAGCAATTGGTCGCAGAGACGCACTTGCGCGCGAACGAGACCATCAACCACTGGTTTGAAAGGTTCGTATTCGTTTTCCGCCGCAGCAAGGACTGACGGACCGCTGATGATGAGCGGAGTGCGGGCTTCGTCGATCAGGATCGAGTCCACTTCGTCGACGATCGCAAAATAATGGCCGCGTTGAACCTGAAGTTCCTTGCGCGTCGCCATGCCGTTGTCGCGGAGATAATCGAAACCGAACTCGGCGTTGGTGCCGTAGGTGATGTCGCAATTGTATTGTTCGCGACGCACTTCGGGGTCCTGGTCGTGCAAAATGCAACCGACGGTCAGGCCGAGAAATTTATATACTGCGCCCATCCATTCGGAGTCGCGCGCGGCAAGGTAGTCGTTAACCGTGACGACGTGAACGCCACGACAGCTCAGGGCATTAAGATAAACGGGCAGGGTGCCGACGAGAGTTTTACCTTCACCGGTGGCCATTTCGGCAATTTTGCCATTGTGCAGGGCGATACCGCCGATGAGCTGGACGTCAAAGTGGACCATTTCCCATTTGCTGGGTTGGCCGCGCACGATGATTTCGGAACCGCACAGGCGGCGCGCCGCGTTTTTGACGACGGCGTAGGCTTCGGGCAAAATTTCGTTGAGACGACGGGCGAGTTGCTCGTTGTCTTTGATCTGGGAGAGCTCGGCTTTCCAGGTGGCGGTTTTTTGGCGGAGGACGTCGTCGGGCTGAGATTGCAACGATTGTTCGATCTCGTTGATCTTGGCGACGGTGGGCCGCATTTTTTTGACTTCGCGTTCGTTTCTCGAACCGACGATTTTCTTGACTATAAATCCGATCATATAATCCGCCTCCGTACGCGGGCGGGCCGAGCCATTTTGGCGTCTGTCGACGGTATGGGAAGATAGGCCTAGCGTCAACTCAGGGGAAACGGTGGGAGTTGAACCACCAAGGCACGAAGGCACCAGGATCGGGAATTTTTCTACTTTGGTGCCGTTAGCTGCCGTTGACTGCCGGATGGTGCCGGTTTCGGGATCGCGGCGAGATTTGGATCGGGAGTTTGAACCACCAAGGTACCAAGACACCAAGGGTGAGGGATGGATATTAACGGTCCAAGGCAATTGTGCGCGATAGGTAGGTCGAATTTGGTCGAAAATATTAACTTTGGGTTCGGATTGGTCATAATTGGTCATTCTTGCTGCAAATCGGGTCGAAGAGGTTGACTCGCAGGTGCTCCGGGGAGCGGAAAACATTTTTATTTTGGTGCGGATAACCGCGGATCGTCTCGGGATTTTTTTTAGTTTGGTGCAAACGGGTGCAATCCACTGCAAACGGGTGCAAATCGGTCGCGCCGACCCTGCCGACGATTAATGGGCACACTGCTGGCGTGGCTTGCATCCCTGGCTCCCGGTTGGCGCGATGTTGAGTGCGTCTCATGGGGCTGATTGTGATGGAAGTTGCTAAATGGGCAAAAACTGTAGAGACAGGGGAGACACCAGAGACAGGAAGGAGAGAAATGACGGTTTTTTGTCGAAAAATGTGGCGATTTGCAAGGGATGGTACGGTTTTTGAAACTGGTGGTTTAGGGCGAGAAAGCTCCAGACAACCAAGATCCAAACTCCAGAGAAGCTCCAAGATCCAAACTTCAACCTGAACCGCGCAGTTTTAGTTTTTCGTTGGATCGGTGACGCGGCCGAGGAAGAGGCAGGCGCCGGTGTCGCGGTGTTGGATGGCAAAGAGGAAGGGGTGGTCGATTCGGACTTCGATGGGTTTCGGAGGTTCGCGATGGATGCCCATTGTCATGATCACGATAGATGTAGCTGCGGCGGCTTCGGTTCCTTTTTCGTCTACGTCGATGAACGTCTTATGGAAAATATCTGAGATATAGAGGTAGTCATCGCCGTGGCGCGGGGCGATTTTGTCGAAGTTTGCACTTCCAACTGGGACATTGAAGGCTTGTTTCATTCCCAATTGTTCAAAACCATCCTTCAAAGCAAAGAGCGGCGGTTGAATTTTAAACTTAGGCAAGTGCAGGATGATTTGACGTTCCTGCAACTGACTGCATCTAGCCAAAAGTTCAGGCGAGAGTTTCGTTTGTAGCGCGCCCAAGCCGGTCCGCGATTTTGGCAATATAATAAGCAGTTGCAGATCCGAAGGTTGATAGGGAAGCGTCACTGCGACAAAGTCCTTGAAGTTGTCGTACCCGAATCGTGCGGTTTCTTGCACCATCGTGGGTATTTTAACGGGCTTGGCATTTAATAGAAAAAATGTGTTCGGCTTCGTCGCTGTGGCTTTGAACGGTTCCATCCACGGTGCTTTGAGATAAATAGCGTTGACGAGAACAAGACGCGTTAACGCATTGAGTGCCGTCGTGGAAATCAGATCTTTGATACGATTGTGAGTCTGTTGTTCGACCCAGTCGTTGATGTGTTTGGCGGATGGAGCGGCGTTGGAACGAAAATCAAGGGCTTCGAATGGGGCGTCGTAATTGGCCTTTAGTAGCGACAGATAGGGCGCACGAAATTCATAGCCAACCTGGCCGAACAGGCGATTTGCGGTGCTGAGTGTAAAAGGATCGAAGGATTTGTTAACCTCCTTCTGCAATTCCTCCACCGATGCTTTGCTGTTGTTGGCGATTTGTTCGAGGGATTTGCGCAGAATATTTAGTGAATCACGGATCTGGTCGTTGTCTGGATAGTGCAGCACTTTTGCCATCTCGGTGCGCGTCGCACCGTCAGCACCTTCGTAGGCCATGGCCATGGCGCTTTGGATGGAGTAGGGCGAGAGAACCGTGTTTTGGTCGGGCTTGGTTTGGCGCAGGAGATCGATGCCGAGTTGGTTGATGGCGTTGGCGGCGATGTTGGCGCTCGCTGCGGCGGCAGTGAGGTGGATTGAGAGCAATGCCGATGCAAGCCAAAGTAGTTTTTTCATAGTCCCGTTGTTTGTGTGACTGAAGGTAATCCTCGCGCTTCGCAGCGCAATTTATTTCAACGGCGACGGTCGAAATACAGAAGCGCCTAAAGGCGGAACTCCATACGAATGAGGCTCGTTGTTTTGTTGGGCTTGGCGTATTTAAAGAGGCAATGACAAGGTTGGTTCTGTTTTCCCTCGTTCTGTTTTCGGCATGTTCCTCGGTTCTCGCGTGGAGTGGGGCGGGGCATATGGTGATTGCGGGCATTGCTTACAAGGAGCTTTCGACGGACACCAAAGGGAAGGTGAACGTCTTGCTCAAGTCGCATCCGGATTATCCGAAGTGGGCGAATTCATTTAAGGGCGCCGAAGCTGGGATGGATTTGGAGACTTACGTTTTTCTGCGCGCGAGCACCTGGCCGGATGAAATTCGGCGCAAGAACAATGCCTACGATCATCCTCAGTGGCATTACATCGATTATCCGTTGCGCCCAACGAAGTTCAAAATGGAGGAGCCGGAGTCGCATGATAATGATATTTTAGTCGGCCTCGCGCAGTCAGAAAAAGTTTTGGCTGATGCGACGGCTTCAGCGGAGTCGCGCGCGGCGCATTTGTCGTGGTTGGAGCATTTGGTCGGCGACATTCATCAACCGTTGCATTGTGCGTCGTATTTTAGCGCCGAATTTCCAAAAGGTGATAAGGGCGGGAATTCGTTTTATGTGAAGCCAGCCACGCGCGGGATAAAATTGCATTCGTTGTGGGACGGGTTGCTCGGGACGCGCAACCAGCCCAAGACGCAATTGGATGATGCGATCCGCATTCGCAGCGAGCATCCGAAAGCCAGTTTGAATTTGGGCTCACCGTTGCCGAAGGAATG
>JAQGOW010000198.1 GCA_028293405.1 Verrucomicrobiales bacterium | reverse complement strand
GCCAGTCCCGGTTTTGCAGCAGCACTTTCGCCGGAGGTTCGTTCCAATGCCAAAGTGGCGATTGTTGGTTGCAAAACTTACGGGGCCGAAGTCAAACCGGCTTTGAAACAGTGCTTCGATTTGATCGGTGGCATTCAAACGCTGGTCAAAAACAAAACGGTCACGGTGAAGTTGAATTTGACGGGGACGAATTTTAGTCCGTATCTCGGTCGACCGGTTGGGGAAACTTACATGACGCATCCGGCGACGGTGATGGCATTGACGGCGTTGCTCGTCGAGGCGGGCGCGAAACGGATTCGGTACGTGGAATCGACGCAGAGTAAGTCGTCGCTGGAGAACAGCCTGGAATTGGCGGATTGGGATGTGAAGGCGCTTTCGGCGATGGGCAATGTGATTTTTGAAAACACGCGCAATCTTGGGTCGAGTAAGTCTTACGCGCACTTGAAGGTGCCGACGGGCGGTTTGATGTTTTCGGCGCTCGACCTGAATAAATCTTACGAAGAAACGGATGTGATGGTTTCGTTGGCGAAGCTGAAGAATCACGTGACGGCGGGTGTGACGCTGTCGATGAAGAATTGTTTCGGGCTGACGCCGAACACACTTTATGGCGGGCAGGCGGGTTCGGAGGACGCGACAGAGGGACGTGGGCCGTTGCACAACTCCCAAGGTTACGAGAAAATTCAGTTGCCGGGGTTGAAAGCGAATTTGCCGTATAAGGATCCGTTCACGCGCGTGCCGCGAATCATTGTGGATATTTGTGCGGCGCGTCCAATTCATCTCGCGATCATCGATGGGATTACGGCGATGAATCATGGGGAAGGTCCTTGGACGGATCAGACCGGCGCGATCAAGGTGACGACGCCGGGTATTTTGATTGCGGGACTGAATCCGGTTTCGACGGACGCGGTGGCGACGGCGGTGATGGGCTACGACAATCCGCGCGCGCCCAAGGGTGTGCATCCGTTTAATATTTGCGACAATCATTTGTTGATGGCGGAAGAGGCGGGTTTGGGGACGGCGGCTGTGAGCAAGATCGATGTGCGCGGGATGACGATTGCGAAGGCGCGTTATCCGTACGGTTGATCGGCTTCCACGGACCGGTTGTGATTGCAAAACCGTCAGCCAGGAACTACTGACTACGGGCATGCACCGCTTTTTTTCCTGCGCGCTCGTCGCGTTGCTGGCGTGTTCTAGCGCTCAAGCCGAATCATCTGCCGGCATCAAAAAACTTCGCGACATTGTTGTTTATAAAAACGACAAATTTTATTCTTCGTTCCCGTCGATTGTTCGTCGGCCTGATGGCGAGTTGTTGGTCGCGTTTCGACGAGCGCCGAACCGGAAGTTGATGGGTTTCAATGCTGTTACTCACACGGATGCCAATAGTTATTTGGAACTGGTGCGCTCGCGCGACAACGGCGAGACGTGGTCAGAACCGGAACTGATTTTTGCGCATCCGTTCGGCGGCTCGCAAGATCCCTGCATGGTGCAGTTGCGCGATGGGACGATTGTGTGCACCAGTTACGGTTGGTGCCTGACGTCTTCGAAAACTGAGAAAGAAAAAGATCTTTTTTACCACGGCAATTATTCGTTCCTGGGTGGGTTTCTGGTTCGGTCGATGGACGGCGGTCATCGTTGGGAGGCGCCGATCGAACCACCAGCGACGCCCGGCGATAGCACGACAGATGTCTTTGGGCGGGTGGTGCCGGCTTACAATCGCGGTGCGATGTGCGAAGGAAAGGATGGGCGATTGTATTGGGTGGTGGCTTCGAAACGCGCGACCGATGGCGTGCATACGTCGGTTCACTTGATGATTTCGCCAGATAAAGGAAAGACCTGGAACTACTCCTGCCCGGTGGCGGCCGACCCCAACATTACTTTTAACGAAACTTCGATTTACGAAACGCCCAACGGCGATCTGGTGGCGTTCATACGGACGGAAGGGTTCGACGATCACACGGTGGTGGCGCGCTCGACCAATCACGGCAAAACTTTTACCAAGTGGCAGGACGCCGGTTTTCAAGGACATCCGCACTACGCGCTGCACCTGCCGGACGATCGCGTCTTGTTGATTTACGGTTATCGCCACGCGCCATTTGGTGTGCGGGCTCGAGTTTTGGATGCTGAATGCAAAGATTGGAACGGGCCGGAAATCGTTTTGCGCGACGACGGCACGCAGGGCGACTTGGGATATCCGTGGGCGACGATGCTTTCGAAAGACCGCGCCCTAGTGGTGTATTACATCCACAGCCAGCAAGACATTTGCCACATCGCAGGCACGATTCTGGAAATAAACCCGCACTAATCCCGTTATGCGTTTTCTCGTCAAACCGGCCATTTTACTGCTGCTTACCGTCGGCGGCGTCATGTCACAAACGAACGTGAATTATTCCAAGGTTTGGATGGAGCACGCGCATAAGGTGCCGGAGCTGAAGATTCCGTCGGACGTGAAGCAGTGGGAGCAGCAGCGCGCCGGGATACGCGCGCAGCTTTGGAAGTTGCTCGGTAATTTGCCGCCGCGTCCGAAGGTGCCGGTTGTGAAAACAATTTCGCGAGAGGATCGCGGGGATTATTTTTTGGAGAAGTTCGAATTCGACAATGGCGCAGGTGCGACAGTGCCGGGTTATTTGTTTTTGCCGAAGAATGTCAGCGGGAAGGCGCCGGCGATTCTCTACAATCATTGGCACGGCGGCGAGTATGCGATCGGGAAGGAAGAGGTTTTTCATAAGGTGCACACGCCGGAGGAGCCGGGCCCGACTTTTGCGAAGCGCGGTTATGTGTTGCTCGCGATTGATGCGTATTGTTTCGGCGAACGCAACGGACGCGGACCGACGGGCGCGCCGAATGAAAAAGGTAGCGGAGAGCTGAGCGCGTCGAAATTTCAATTGTGGTACGGGCGCTGTCTTTGGGGGATGATCGTACGCGATGATGAGATGGCGCTGGATTATTTGTTATCGCGACCGGAGGTGGATACAAACAACGTCGGCGTGACGGGAATGAGTATGGGGTCGACGCGGTCGTGGTGGTTGATGGCTTTGGATGATCGCATCAAGACGAGCGTGAACGTGGCGTGTTTTACGCGTTACCAAAATATTCTCGAGCACGATGCAATGTTGCGGCACGGGATTTATTATTTTGTGCCGGGCATGCTGGAGCACTTCGATACGGAAGCGGTCGTTTGCAATCTCGCGCCGCGACCGGCGTTGTTCATGACGGGCGATGCGGATGGTGGGTCGCCGATTGATGGGATTCGCGTACTGGAATCGAAGGCGAAAGAGGCTTACGCGGTTTATGGGAAGGCGGATAATTTTCAGAGCATTGTGTATCCCGGGCTTGGGCATGTTTATTTGCCGGAGATGTGGCAGAAAACGCTCGCTTGGATGGATGGGCATTTGAAGGGAAAGTAGCGGGGGGATGCGGACTCAATGCCTATGAGAGTTCAAACGGTTACTTCATTTCGACGGTGAAGCCGCCTGAAGGCCGCGCTCCGGGCGGGTTGTGAAAACCTGAGGGGACGCTAAAACAACTGCGCGGTTCCCGCTACTTCTTCGCACGAAGTCAATTGCCGTGCTTCGCCCAATTTCGCCGAACGCTTTCATGGGGAAAAGTCAGGCCGCCTGCGAGCTTTCATCTGAAACGAAGGCTTGCCGGAAACTAACTATGACACATTTAACACTGCGTAAGCCTTACATCAGATGGAAAACAGTTTCGAACTTTGTTGTACTGTTTTGTTTACTATTGGCGGTTCCGTCGAGCCGATCGGCGCCTGTAGTCAGTACAGAGACAAAACTGACCGCGAGCGACAACCAGGCGCAACTACGATTTGGGACGAGCGTTGCTATCGATTCCGGACTCGCGGCCGTCGGAGCGCCGGGGCCGACGAATGGATCTGTCTACACCTACACGCTCGTTGGAACGAATTGGGTGCAAACGCAGAAGCTTACCGATCCTGCGCCGCCATGTGGCGACGGCGACTTGTTTGGAGAATCGGTCGCTATGCAAAATAATATATTGGTGGTGGGCCAACCGATCGGCTGCGAGGGAGACCAGATCGCTGGGCAGGTGTTCATCTACAGGCTGATTGGCGGAACTTGGGTTTTGCAGCAGACACTGACGCAAACTGCCCCTACGCAATTTGCGATTGACGGGTTTGGTTCGTCCGTTGCCATCAGCGGGAACACCATCGCGGTGAGCAATCCTCAGGATCCGACCGGGCCTGGGCGCGGAACGGTTTCGATATTCACGAACAACGGCACGAGTTGGAATTTCCAGGCGCAAGTCGCCGCGCCGACTGGCACGCCCCTGGCTGACTTCGGTTCAGCGGTGGCGATCGACGGGAACACATTACTCGTTGGAGCGAGCGGGCAAGGCATGTTCGGCGCCGCCTATGTATTTGTGCGAACGGGAACGACCTGGACTTTGCAGCAGATGTTGACGCCTTCTAACCCGCATTCAGCGGACGAGTTTGGAGAAGCAGTGGCGTTGGAGGGTGATACGGCGGTCGTAGGTGCGCCCGGCCTGACCAGTCCTCTTCTCGGAGGGGCGGCTTTTGTTTTCCATCGGTCCGGGTCAACGTGGAGTCCGACACAGGAACTGCAAGCGGCGGATGGCGTAACGAACTCCGTGTTAGGGTTTGGCAGTTCGATTTCGATCTTGAATGGAACCATGGTCGTTGGTGCGCCGGGTCGGGTAATAAATGGGCAAACGTTTGCCGGTGGCGCGGACATCTTTCAACTGCAGGGGACAAGTTGGATCCTGGTGCAGCAAATTGCGGCGACTGACCCGAGCACTCTGGCGGAGTTTGGGAGTGCGGTCGATATTGGCGCCAGCGGAATTATTGTTGGAGCGCCCTTCGACAGCACGCAGTTCCCGAGCGCCGGCGCCGCTTACATTTTTGCGCCAGGCGAAACGAACCTGCCGGTAATTATAAGCGCAACGGCGACTCCCAATGTGCTCTGGCCGTCGAATCATAAATTGGTGCCGGTGACAATCAACGTAAACGCGACGGGGAGCTTTGTGTCGTGCGTGATCTTAGGCGTCCGCAGCAACCAGCCGATCAATGGCAAAGGTGATGGCAACACTTCGCCGGATTGGATCATCACCGGTGATTTGACGTTGCTATTGCGCGCCGAACGGGCCGGGAACATCAAAACCGATCGGGTGTATACGATCACGGTTCTTTGCGCTGATTCGTTCGGCAATACAGCGCGACGCGATGTCACGGTTACGGTGCCGCATGATCAACGGAAGTAGACCAACAGTCCTCCAGAGCGGTTAGCGTAAGGGGATCTCGCGTGACGCGGGGTTCCCTTAGGCGTTCTTCGTCTTAGCGCGTACTTTCTGCAGCAGCCGTTTGACTGGTTGACGTTCCCCTGAAGCCGTTTGAACGGTGTATTGAACATCGAATTGAATTGCAGGGGGAACAATGAAGCGACCAACGTCAGGCTTAGTGGTTGTGGTGTGGTGGGCGATGGCGCTGATATTTTTGGCGCGCACAGGGAGCGCCGAAGTGGTGGACACGCAAATGGTTTTGCTGCCGCCCAATCCGCACTTGAACCAGGCTTTCGGTTATGCCGTTGCGGTGAGCGGCACGAATGCGGTGGTCGGGGCGCCTGAATCGGCGTTGCAAATTGGGGGGGCTTACGTTTACAGCAAGTTCGGCACGAACTGGATTTTTCAGCAGCAGCTTGTGCCAGTTCAAGCGACGACGAACGATTTGGCCGGAGTCGCGGTGGCGATCAACAATGATTTGCTCGCGATTGGTGCGCCGGGGTTTAACACCAATCCAGGCACTGCCGGTTTCGGGTCGGTATATATTTTCCAACTCACGAACGGGGTGTGGGGAGAACAAGCGAGACTGACCGCACCCGACGGGCAACGTGGAGATAATTTTGGTGTTTCGATTGCGCTTAGCGGGCAATCGGTGGTGATCGGGTCGAGTTTTCACAGTGACCTGGGCGCGACAAATAATGGAGCGGTTTATGTTTTTGACCTGACTGCCATCGGTTGGCAATTAAGCGGGAAACTTTTGCCGACGGATTTGACGAACAATTCTTTTTTCGGCCAGCGGGTTGCGATCAGTGGTGAGACGCTTATCGCCGGCGCAAGTAGTTCGATTGTTGGGAATGCGAATACTTTTGCCATCGCGCCGGGAGCGGCTTACGTCTACACGCGCACGAACTTGGCTCCGTTTGATGCGCCGTGGATTTTCCAACAAAAATTGTTGCCGAACGATTTTAATGACGGCGGGCAGTTTGGGTTCTCAGTGGCGATGGATCAGGATACGGCGTTGGTCGGTGCGCCGCTTACGAGTGAAGGCGGCACGGTTTATACGTTTCTGCGCAACGGGAATTTTTGGACGAACCAAACGCAATTGGTACCGAGCGATCGGACGAATGGGGATGCTTTCGGTTTTTCCATCGCGCTGCAAGGGACGCGCGCGGTGATTGGAGCGGTAGGGAAGAGTTCGAACAACGTCAGCGGAGTGGGCGCGGCTTATGTGTTCACGCAAACGAATGTTTTTGTCGGCACAAACGCAATTTTTACGACGAACACTGTCGTTGCTCAGACCAACACGTTTTCAACCACGAACGCTTTTGCTCCGACAAATTCGCTGACGCCTCCGCCGACTTTTTTAGCGCAAAGCAATTTGTTTGTTAGCAGCGATGTGTTCGCGGCGAACAACGTTTCGGCTGCGCCGAACGGACTGGAGTTGACCAATGCGTCCGCGACGAATGGGATCGAAAATGATGGGTGGTTTGAACAACAGGAACTGCCACAACCGCAGGTCAGTGACAATTTTCAGTTTGGATTTTCTGTCGGAATCGGGACACAAGGAATTTTAGTGGGCACTCCAGCGGCACCGATTGGTCGCGGGACGGGTGCGGCTTATATGTTTGGGGGTTCAGAGTCGTTGCTTTCGATTGTATCAGCCACGGC
>JAQGOW010000159.1 GCA_028293405.1 Verrucomicrobiales bacterium | reverse complement strand
AGCGCGCGACCTCGTAAAACGCATCAAACCATCCCCGTTCAAATAATTAGTCGACCGTCAAACCGACCATGAACGGAACGGACTGCGTGTCTGCCGAAACGTAATCGATGCTCGACAGCTTCACATTCGGTTTCGGATTTTCAAACGTGGATCGATACAACACGAGCGATTGGTCAGGCATCCATTTTTTCACATAAGGATTGCTCCCGGTCCACGCAGGTTCAGTTGCGGTCGCCGTTCCGGCCTTGTCATTAGGCTGCTGCACTCCGGTCTTGAAGAGCGTCGCCCACCAGTCCCAGACATTCAGGCCCGCCACAATGGGAAGTTGCTCTGTGCTGCCATCTGAATAGTTCAGGATGATCTGCGCGACAACTTTGCCATAGTCATTGCGACCGAGGTAACTGGCGCCGTGAAACAGGTGAATTCTCGAACAACTGCGGCCAACAAGGATACCCGGCACGCGAACTGGGAAATCTTTCTTATAATGTTTGAGCCAACCTCCTGTTAAATAAACCGCCCCGCTGACATCAAACGGCACCCCGCCATAAATATGCGTGCCAGACTCCAACTCCGCTAGATTGTCAGCATCATCGCCCTTCCACCCCAACGGCGCCTGCGTCAACTTTGCATTCACGTAGGCGCTCAAACTGATCTTTGTGGCATTCGTCGTTTCATCTACAGCTTGCCGCGATTTGATTGCATCAGCCATCGCCTGCTTTTCCGCGGGCCAAACGTTCGCGCGAAGCTGCGCGATTTTTTCGCGATACTTGGGATCGGCTTTCGACAAACTTATTGAGCCAGTTAGAACGACGCCTGGGACCGGTCGACCTTGGCCTAGAACGCCACCACCTCTGCCAACGCCTTGCCGTGAATGCGACAAACAACTGATAATGACTGTCGTTGCAACCATCGCGAGAAGAATTCCCACGCAAACCAGAATCGTTGTTTTTGCTTTTGAACGTGCCATAAAAATTGTTACTCCTTTGACGAGTGTTGCTGTCGAAGTGCCAATCGCCGCGCCTTTCCCAACCGTTGCTGTGATCGATGCGACAAGCGTAACCGGCGCCGCTTGCACCGAATTCGCGGATATGACTCCGGCGATAACTGCCGCCGTCGAAGTAATCCCTTGCTTCGAAAAAGTCGTTCTAAGCTTTTCCAAGGCACGATGGATTCTCTTTTTTGCCGCATCTTCGCTCGCACCAATCGCACCTCCGACGTCGCGGAGACTTTTATTTTGAAAAAAGCGCAGAATGATCGCGTTCCGGTCGGCATCGCTTAACTTCGACAATGCTGTATCAAGATGCGGCGCGATTTCGCGCCACGTCTCAGCGGTTGCATCTTGTCCCGGTAGCGCGTCCGAGTGTGTCTCATGGGAAAGCGATTGCATGTATGACTCCTGTTCCCGAAAAGATCGACGGATTTCCGTTCGCCGAAAATTGAGCGCCGTCAAACGTGCCGTGTGAAAAAGCCAACCGGCAAGAACCGTGCGTTTCGACAAACTCTGGGCCTTCCGCGCCAAAAGAATGAAAACCGCCTGCGTGATTTCCTCGGCCTGATACGAATTGCCGACGTGCCGAAAGGCAACGGAATAGACCAGGTTGACGTGGCGGGCGACGAGCATCGCGAACGCCTGATCCGAATTGTCATCGCAATATTCTGCGAGCAACTCGATGTCATCCTTTTGCGTCATCTACCAGAAGAATGTGCGCCCGCGGAAAAAGGGGACAACCTTTTTGTCAGGCGCGACCTGCCTCGGGAGGAAGGAGATTAACGATCCCACTTTGCCAACGCGTGTCCGCGCGGATATTGCCATCCAAGCGTGCTCGTCCGAACTCGATCCACGTGACCGTCAACGAAGGCGCAATTGGCACGCCCATCGTGCCGGTTAAACACGCGCGTGCAATTCCGTTCCCATTGATTGCTCGGCGCCGGCGGCGTCACGAAAAGCCACGCGCCAAACCCTTCCCAAGTGTAATGCCTGTCCAGGTCAGCAACCCATTTGTCGGGGTCAGGTTCCGCAGGATTTGCCACATATGCAACATCGCCGAAGAGAATCGTATCTGTCGGAATCCTCACCGACGAGACGCGCACAAACGGGCCCGTGAGCGGATCAGCGTTTTCAGGAAACACGCCGAGTTCGTTATAATTCATGCCAATACCGAGCGCATTGGTGATGTTCAATCCAGCCTGAATCGTCGGCACACTCGGACAACTAAACACCCTCGGCTTCCCGTTCAGATAATGTTTCAAGTTATCGGGCCACCACAGATAGGTCTGATAATTGATGATGCGGTCGGCAGGGATCGGGTCTACCAATTTGGCCATCGGCACGAGGATGTCCTGGTATTCTCCAGTGTACATCGTGGAGGCAGCGACAATTTGCCGCATGTTGCTGATACAATTAGCCGCTCTGGCACGCTCCTTGGCGCGAGCAAGAACGGGCATCAGCAATGCGGCAAGAATGGCAATAATTCCGATGACAACGAGCAATTCGACTAACGTGAACCCATGTTTCCGCACAATCGTTTTTTGGAATGTCATTATTTAATGACGTTAGTCGATGTTGAATTTGTTCATTAGACTTCTACTCGATCGTCAATCCCGCAAGGACCAAACCGCAAATACATCCTCGCTGTTGTATCGGCTCTATTGCCGCAGTAACTATTTTTTCCGGCTGTTCGACATTCATGTATAAATGGCCGCTGAAACCGAAAGAGGACATTAATTGTGGTTGGGGCCTTCCTCTCACGTCTACTTGAAGTCCGCAGGAGCAAAAGTCTGATTCACCTGAATATTCTCGTGCGTTTGCGTCATCACCAATTTCCCGGACGCCAACGCCGCGCGAGTCTTTGCCATCATTTTGTCCATCTCACTGCGTTGCGCGGCGATGTTCTCCGGGGTGACAGGCTTGTTTTGCGCCTTCAAAATCGTCGCGATGTTTTCGTCCGTCAATTTGATCGCTAACGCATCGGCGCTCATCGTCATCGACGTGCGCGAGCAATGGATGAGGTGGTCGGCTTTGCCGATGAATAACTGGGTCGAGATTTTTTGGCTCTCGAATCTTTTGCTCATTTCGCCCTTCGGCAACTTTAGCTTGCTCGGATCGATCGTGCTGGTGAACACGTAACAGTCCACATCGCCAACCTTCTCGTCCGCGTCCCTTGTCAACTGCGATCCGCCGCGCGCGGCAACGCTCAGCTCATTTCCCCACCCCTCGTTGAAAAACACTGATGGCACCGTCGAGGAGGCCTGCATCGAAACACCCGACGCCGCGCCTATGGCTGATTGCATGTTCTGCATTTTTTTCGGCTCAGGTGGAGGCTGCTGTTTGGCGCCGCCCATCTGAAAATAATTTCCGGTTCCGTCCGACCACGTCGCACCAGTGGCCTTATATGCACCGCCGGAATTTGCCCAATCGACATGATATAAATTCGGTC
>JAQGOW010000148.1 GCA_028293405.1 Verrucomicrobiales bacterium | reverse complement strand
AACCGAACATCCTCATCATCGTCGCCGATCAATGGCGCGCGCAGGCTTTCGGTCATGCTGGCGATCCAAATGTTCACACGCCCAATCTCGATAAACTCGCTCGCGCCAGCGTCAACGTGACCAACGCCATTTCCGGTTGCCCGGTGTGCAGTCCGTTTCGCGCTTCACTAATGACCGGCCAACGTCCGCTCACGCACGGCGTTTTCGTCAACGACGTCCCGCTAAATACAAATGCGATCACAATCGCGAAAGTTTTGAAAAATGCCGGCTATGACACCGGTTGTATCGGCAAATGGCACATCGACGGGCACGGTCGCGACACGTTCATCCCACGCGAACGCCGGCAAGGTTTCGATTATTGGAAAGTCCGCGAGTGCTCCCACGATTACAACGATTCCACTTACTACTCGGACGCGCCGACTAAACTAAAATGGAACGGCTACGACGCATTCGCTCAGACCGACGACGCGAAGACTTACATCGCCCAACACGCCACGAACGCAAAGCCGTTCTTTCTCCTGCTCGCGTGGGGACCGCCGCACAACCCGTATGACACCGCACCTGAGCAGTACAAACAAATGTATCGCGCCGAGGATTTGAAGCTTCGCCCAAACGTTCCTGCCTCAGTCGCTGAAAAAACGCGCAAAGACCTCGCTGGATACTACGCGCACTGCACTGCGCTGGATCGTTGCATCGGCGACCTGTGGCAAACGTTGAAGGACGCTGGCATCGATAAAGACACAATTGTCATTTTCACTTCGGACCACGGCGACATGCAGGGCTCACAAGGAAACATTCGAAAGCAACGGCCTTGGGACGAATCGATTCGTATTCCGTTGCTGATCCATTATCCGGCCGCGTTCGGCGATGCCGGCAAACAATCAGGCGCTTTGATTAATGCGCAGGATTTGATGCCCACAATTCTTGGGCTCGGAAAAGTGAGGATTCCAGGAACTGTCGAAGGCTTTGACTACAGCAATTTTCTTTTGCGTTCACGCGGAAAAGTCCCCGACTGCGCTTTGTTGACCTGCGTCGTTCCATTCGGCGAATACACGAGAAAAATTGGCGGTCGCGAATATCGCGGTATCCGCACTGAGCGCTACACCTATGTTCGCGATCTCAACGGCCCGTGGCTTTTATTTGATAACCAGGCAGACCCATACCAGATGACGAATCTCTGTAGCCGTGCCGGAGCTAAATCTATTCAGGTGAAACTTGACGAGAAATTACAGAAGCAACTACGCGAAACCGACGACAAGTTTTTGCCGGCCCAAAGTTATTTGGACAAGTGGAACTACGTTATGCTCCCAAAAGGAAGCACTCGCGCGCGTGATCAATAACTGATTTGTAGCAGCCGACGTCAGGAGGCTCAAACATCGTCGCGTTGCGGCCGGTCAAAGCCTCCTCGCGTCGGCCGCTACCTTTAATGTGTGGCAGCTTTAAGCCTGCGGTTGCTGCAAGCCAATATCGTCTGAATTGCCGATCCAATCGCCGAGCTTGATGTATTCTCGGATTTTGCGGCGTTCGTAACGGTTCTTTTTGGGTTTTGCGGGAGTATCACCCACTTTGCGGAACGGATGTTTGGTGTTGCGGATGGTTTCGGTAATCAACTCTAACGTTTTTGTCATTTTGATTTCCTTTCTGGACACGTTCGGAGGACAAACGTGCTATTGTCACTGATGTGACATTCGGCGGAACGCTGTTGTTCAATCGTTCTCACGCGCTTTCGCAAACCTACCTTCGATGGCCGTTGTTGCTCGGGCGAGCGTCAATCAGTCATCGTCCCTGAATGCCACTCATTGTGCATTTTACTGCGCACCAACTTCAAGCCAAATCTTTCGTAAACATCGCGAACCTGGGGGAATTGTTCGCGCAAAATTCCAGCCAAAACTAATTTCCCGCCCGGCTTCAACCACGAGCAAATCCGTTTCGCTTCGACGCAAAGCATATCATAAATGAGATTGGCGCATATCAGGTCGCACCGTGGAAAGTGCCGGATTTTAAGTTGGGTCAAATCCTCATGTTCGAACCTGATCTTATGCTCCACGCGATTTCGCTTCGCATTCTCGCGCGCAATACGGACGGCGTCCGGATCGTAATCAATCGCGAAAATCGGCGAGTAACCCATCTTCGCCGCCGCAATCGCCAGAATGCCGGAACCCGTGCCAATATCGAGAAAGTGCTGCTCCCGTTGACCGTTGCGCAACCGCACAATCTCGTTCAGGCAAAAAGAAGTTGTAGCATGTTGCCCCGTGCCGAAGCTTAACCCGGGATCGAGGACAATTACCTTTTGATTCTTACGGGGCTTCCGCTTGCTCCAGCTCGGCTTGATCAAAAGCGCATTCCCGATGTCCATCGGTTTGAAGTGCCGCTTCCACGATTCCTTCCAGTTCGGATCTAATTTGCGGACAGAAACCTTGCCCGCCGGACATGTCGCCTTGTCCGGACGGGCAGGGGAATAGATCGTAACGGTGCGACGACCAGTCCGAACATCGATGTAAACCGACGGGATTTGCTGGAAGGTCGTCTCAAACCAATTCGTCGCTACGTCCTCGTGTTCCTCAGACGTAACGACAGAAATCTCCCAGAGTTGCTTATTTGCTTTGGAAGATCGGGTTTTCAATTAACCCAACTTTTGCAACGTCTCTTTAACGGCGTTGAAGTTCGGCAAATCTTTCGGCGTCGGCGTTTGTTCGGCGTATTGAACGACACCGTTCTTGTCGATGACGAATGCAGCACGAGCCGCCGTATCACCAACACCTGCGAGCATCGGGAAGACCACGTCGTATTTCTTAATGACTTCCTTGTTCAAATCGCTCGCGAGCTTGATCGTAATCTTTTCCTTTTGCGCCCAGGCTTCCTGTGCAAACGGCGTATCGATGCTGATCGCGACCACATCCGCATTTAAGCTGGAGTAGGCGCTGATACCACC
>JAQGOW010000136.1 GCA_028293405.1 Verrucomicrobiales bacterium | reverse complement strand
GAGGTTCTTGAGTTGGCCGGCTGCGATCTTTTGACCATCAGCCCTGAACTGCTCGGTGAACTTAAATCCAGCACGGACACCGTCGAGCGCAAGTTGTCGCCCGAAATGGCCAAGCAGTTGCAATTGCCGAAGCGTAGTCTGGACGAAAAACAATTCCGCTGGGAGCTGAACGAAAACGCCATGGCGACCGAAAAATTGTCCGAAGGCATCCGAACCTTTGCGGCTGACGCCGTGAAACTAGAACAATACATCGCGAAGTTCTGAGCGGCCTTCTGCGGAGTGTTGAGGGTCCGAAACTAAAGATTTTACAGGAGGTAACAGAGGGAACGGAGGGGCTTCCCCGGCTGGTTGAGGGTTGATGGTTGAGTGTTGGGGGTGCTGAAATCCGCAACGGGAATTTCGGTTGCTGCGTTTTGCGGGGGTGGGGTACCCCCCTCGAACTTTACGACGGTGTGCGAAACTTTGCGAAACTTTGCGACGGTTTACGAAAGTTTGCGAATTTGTGTCCCGCAACGAAATGCGGATACCTTCGGGCGGAACGTCGGCAGCGCACCGCGGATAGGTGGGGATTTCTGTTTTGGTCCCGTTTACTCCCGTTTGGTCCCGTTTGGTGCCGGAGGCAGTACGACGCATCGGTGTGATCGGAGTTAACCGCGGAATACGCTGAAGGGATAAATAAAAACGAGGTGCAACCGGAAGTTCCGGCTCCCATTGCAATTGACTGCAATTAGGTGCAACGAACAGGCGGTTGAAGTCGGGAATGTCTCGCGACGGGCGCGACGGACGCGAAGGATGTGCGGGGAAAAGTTGTACTGCCGGAATGCTCCGTGTATCTGAAGGATGTTGTTGGCGGCGGGCTGTTTGCGTCGAAATTGATGGGTGGGGTCGGGTGGGGCCGAAACGCTTGTTAGTGGTCACTAATGGTCGCAAGTCGTCGTTAGTCGTCGCTAATGGTCGTAATTGGGCGTTAACGTATTTGTCACTGGTTCGGGCGAAGGTTGATGGACAAATCAAATGTTTTTTTAAACCGATACCGGAACGTCCGGCTCGCTTAACCGGTACAACTCGATACCATCCGACAGCCGAAGGTGCCGCAACAGCGAAGCTCGATAAGCACACCGCTGGCGCGATCTTTGTTCGCGGTTGCGGTCCTGGTTTCACTGGTTGCCTTTCTGTTCATTTGATGCGCCTTCAATGGCTTAACGTCCGCCGACACACCTATGTCGGGGCAGGCTCACAATTCGTGCGAGCGGTACGATTGTAACATGAAGTAACTATCTGTCAAACCGTGCATAAGAATGCCCGAAACCACACGTTTCTAGTTTAACGGTCGAGTATGAACAGTTAGGCTCATACAAGGCGCCGAGGTGCGCCAGCGCTTCATCTGCTTCGGACTGCACCGTCAGTCAGCGAAGCGACTCGGCGTTAGCTGGGTGGGGCCGGGAAAAGGAAGACCTTTGAGCAATACCGGGGACAATGGGGTGAAATTTGTTTGGTGGGTTTTCCACCATCGTTTCCATTGCTCCGGTTTGTCGGCAGGGAAATCTTGGCTTGTGATCTTTTGAAGAACTTCTCCAGCTCGATAGCATATCAAAGGCTCGGTGTCCGTCAGTAGTTCGAGGGCCAATTCCACTGCACGTGCATCGCCGGTTGTTCGAAGGAGCTTTAAACTGAGGAAGCGGGCAAATGGATCTTCGTTGTGCACCAGAGCAGCCACATCGGCACCGGAAAGAGGATTTGGGTCTTTGGTTGCTATGGATTGCGCGGTATAGCAGATGCCTGCGCCTGCAGCAAAGAGCTTCGCATATTTGTGGTGAGGAATCGTGATTCTGTTCGTTTTATCTATCGCATCCAACGCTGCGGCGACAACGCGGGGATTGGAATCATCGAGCAAGTTCGTTAATGGTTGAGCGAGGCTAGGATCGAAATTCAGGCTAGAGGCATTTGCCGCAGTGATACGGAGTTTCTCGTCGGGTGCTGCCAGCAAAACTGAGAGTAGTTTAACGGCTCGCGCATCTCTAGTGTATTGGAAAACCGTGCATGCATGGAGCTGGCGAGTCGCGTTGGTGCTGGATAGTGAGTTGAGCAGCGCGGATCGGCCATCGTCGCCGAAGTGATCGAGTGTTCCCGCGGCCGCGTAGCCATACTCTCCGCCTAAATAATCGGCCACAACGGATACCGCCGGCTCAAAAATCAAATCCTGCATTCGGTCGGGCGTGAAGGTCGCTACCTGTTTTGTAACGAACCACGGCTTTTTTCCGAGACGAGGCAATTGTTTGCGGCATTTCGGCAATTGATGTTCTCCGATGGCGACGCAATCAACCAACGGATGGTCTCCCATCCATTCGTAAGCGCTCCACCGCGGCGACTTTTCAAATATCAGGCCTGGAAATCTGTCATCTTCTTCGGGGGCCTGCGTATCGCTGTTCAACACTTTCCAATTGCCGATGTGACCCATTGCCCGTGCACGGATTCGAGGATTTTGCATATCACGAAGCGGTTGACCCGCTTCTGCTGCTTGTTTTTGCTGTGATTCGAATTCGGCAAACGTAGCTTTGATATCGTCTCTCAACTTCTCGAATTTCGCGCGGGCCTTGGCGTCTCTTTGAGGTTTTTGATCCAGCCATTGTTTCTTTTCGTCGGCCAGTTTGGCTGCCTCGAGATCAACAATGTTTTTGTTGCAAAGGGCGCGCTTGGAGAAAATGTAGAGCGATACTTCAGAAGGTTTGCCGTTAAGTGCTGAGATTTTCAGCGGAAAGATGCATTTAGGTGTGTCGAAGCTGATATGCAGCGGGTGAAGTTCGCCGCTGGCGAGGTCGCGGTCAAGGGACTCGACTGCCTCAACTTGTTTTGGAGTGCCGGGACGAGCGGAGAACCGGTTGTTGCTAGTTAAATTGATGCGGATTGCGACGAAGTACCAATTGTTAGTGACGTAAGAATCGAGGACAGCAGCGTTGGTTTGTGGAAACGAGAATTGGTGCGCGCTCAACCAATCGGTGAGAGCTTTTGAAGTGCCACTGGAAAGGATAGCAATCTGGTATGCGCCGACGGTTTTGTCCTCCCAGACTTTGACCGCTTCGCTGTCGTCTTTCCCCAACCGCGGCCTGCCGATAGAGAGGCAGTGGGCATAGAACGTTCGAACCGTTGTTGAGTAAAACGGCTGATTTCATAGAAACAATCCATCGAGGCCTGCTCGACTGTTGGACGGGACGGGACGGGAACCAGCCAGCCGAACTGTCGAGCCCCTCCCTCATATTTCACTTGGAGGATGAGGTCTTCTTTACCTTCATCGTAGAGGAGGATTGCCTTTTGGGTGGGTTCGTTGATGTCGGTTTTCTTGTCCCATTTCCAAACGAAACAGCCATCGGCTCGAATGATCTGGGAGAGGCATAACTGGAGAAGCAAGACACACAGAAAGCCGTAACTGCTGTGGCGCGTCCCAAGCGCAACACCATTTTTGCGAGTCATGGTCGGCATCGTAATCGGTTGCGATGACCAGAGTCAAAACAACAGCCGGAGAAAATAGAAGAATTAACTCCTACGTCGCCGCTGCGCGAAAGTTATTGGGATGAATAAGTTTTTGTAGGTGGCGGTTCTATAGACATGGCACTCCTAGCGGAGTTTCGGGAGTTGATACGTGTTGACACGCCGGGCGAAAGTCAGGTTGCTTCACGGGTTTTACGAACATGGACCAGCACGGACGTGATTCGCCGCTGCGCGAAGTTGTTTTGTCGCTGTCGCGACGCGGACCGCGCGGCGCGATCGCCGCAACCGTTTGACTGACACGGACTGGCACGGACGTGATTCGGCAAAAAGTAACCTGGGGCGGGACGAATGCGACGGATAATGGAACAATGTTTTGACGCACGCTGCTGCGAGCTTCCTCGGCTGCTACGGACGACAGAGGCGAAGGTTTGCGAGGAGGAACGGAGCGTGATATTCAGAAGGAAAAAACGATTCTTGCTTGCGAGGCAACGGTCGTCAATATGGCCGAATGATACGAGTGGTCCCAAACGCGTTGCGTTTTCAGCTGTGTGGCATGCGTGCATCAATCGTCATCCTTCATGCGTTCCTGGTGGTGTTTACCGGTTGCGTTAGTCGCAGTGCGGCGCCGCTACACCCCGATGACGCCACCATTTTACGGAAGATGGTTGGAGAATGGGAAGGGTCGGCATCGATCT
>JAQGOW010000124.1 GCA_028293405.1 Verrucomicrobiales bacterium | reverse complement strand
CAACGGCGTAGGTGGTAAAAGGCTCGGCGGGAGCCTCGGCTAGACTAACTTTGATAACCAGTGTGAGGTATATTCTTGACGTTGTAAGGGTATCCCTCACAATGGCCGCTAAGTTTAGGAAAAAAAGCCCATGCGAGTTTTTATTCAAAATGCCGGTACGGAGGCCTACTACACAGGTCAGGGGTGGTCCAAAGACGTCGATTCGGCCATGAATTTTGATAGCACGGTGAAAGCCGATGCGTATTGCTACGAGCACCACATTTCCGACGCCCTAATCGTGGTGAAGTTTAAGGATGACAGTGGCGACATTAGGTTCACTTCCGGAGCGGGCAGTAGCCTGATGAGCTCCAACTCGCGGTGAGCGCACGCTTGTAGTAGCCGGTGAGTCCAGAGTCCGGCGGCAGCAATGCCGCCGGATTCAGTTTTGATGCTTTTATCTCGACGCTCGCGTTCGTTCCCCTGATTGAAATTGCTGGCGAACCTCTGCGCGCGTGTTAGAACGAAGCCAACGCAACTATGAAACTCACGCGCTTTTATCTCCCAACACTCGTGTTGCTGCTGTCGCTGCTGGTCGGATGCAAACCGTCCCACGATATTTCCGGCGCGTGGTTCGGCACGCTTGACGCCGGGCATCTGAAGCTTCGTCTCGTGTTCCACATCAAACATCACGGTGGCTCGTACGAAGCGACGGTCGACACGGTCGATCAAGGCCGACGAGATTTGCCCGTCAGCGCGGTGAAAGTCAAAGGCGCTGAGGTCCACATCGAACTCGGGAGCTTCGGCGCGGTTTACGATGGAAACCTCGATTCCACTGGCACGCAGATCGTGGGGTTGTTTCGGCAGGCCGGTGCGAACATTCCTTTCAACCTCAAGAAAACTGCGCAACCGCCAGCCGTCGCAGCGCCGTTGCTTCCTGCATCCTACACGCCCCGCAACGGCTCGGATCTGCAAGGCTATTGGCTGGGCACGGTCATCATCGGTCCGGTAAAAACGCGGATTGCATTTAAAATCTCCGACCTCGGGACCGGTAAATACCGCGCCGAACTCGACAGTGTTGACCAAGGCGCCACGGGCATTCCGGTGACCAGTGTTTCGTATCAGTCGCCGTCGGTGCATATGGAGGTGAACGGTGTTGCTGGAACATTCGATGGCACGTTGAGTCATTCGGGTGAAATCAGTGGCACCTGGAAGCAAGGGCCGAATAACTTGCCCGTTGTGCTGAAACGTGGCGCGCCTCCCGCACCCGATACGGCAGACTATCGCTCCGTCAAAGATTCCGAACCGCAGGGGATCTGGTCTGGCGCGCTCGATACGAAAGGCTCCGTTCTGCGTCTCGTGTTGAAAATCGGCAAACAACCTAACGGCACGCTGGTGGCCAAGTTGGATAGTCCGGACCAGGGTGCAAACGATATCCCGGCTGCCACGATTCAATTCACCGCACCATCGACGCTGAAGATCCAGTGGACGGCGATAGCGGCGACGTTCAATGCCGACCTAAAAAACAACAAACTAACTGGCACATGGGTGCAGGGCGGCACTTCATTGCCGCTCGTTTTCAATCGCGAAAAATCCAAATAGTTTCGGGTTGCCGAACAGAATCAATAAAGCCCGGATTGCCTTCATACCGGCAATTCAGCTATGTTCTTTTTAGTGGATCGCAGCCGTAGATTTGCCTTCACGTTAATTGAATTGCTCGTGGTGATTGCCATTATTGCGATTCTCGCCTCGATGCTTTTGCCTGCGTTGGCTGCTGCCAAAGAGAAAGGCAAGCGTACCAATTGCAAAAGCAACATGCACCAAGCCACCCTGGCCATTCAGATGTATGGCATGGACAATCGCGAACGGGTTCCTGCGGGAAGGGACAATTTCGACAATTCGCATCTTATCCGGATTAAACAAACGAGTTGGACGAACCTCGTCCAGTATTCGGGGGGCAATCAACGCATCCTCGATTGCCCAAACGTCATCTTCAACAATTCCCCCAAGCGCCTCGATCCGACTTACGGATTTCTGATCGGCTACTTCTACATGGGTGACGTTAACACCAGTGGTTGGAATCCCGCGAATGTCTGGTCGTGGCACTCACCTCAGAAGGTGACGGAGTCGGCCACTAACGTGATCCTTGCCTGCCCAAACACATGGGACTACTCCGATACTCTGCGTTGCACGCCGCACACCTCACGCGGCGCTCCCGCGTCAAACGGTGGCACCATTACTTTCTTCCCTACCAAATCGACGCCCGTGCAGGAAGGCGCGCAGGGCGGCAATGTTGCTTTTCTCGACGGCTCAATCATTTGGCGGCCAGTCAGCAAGATGAAAACCAACTACGCGTCCAGCTACACGCTGTATTTTGGAATTTGGTAACCGCCCCGTTGGGCTCACCAAATTTGACGACATCTTTCGCAAGTTTCGGTAAGCCGTCCCTCACCGTGGGGTGCACAGTCCAAGCATGAAAGTCTCATGCGTCTTGCGTGTCGTTTGCGTGATCGTTGCTACTGCGTTCACGTGTTTCGGTGACGACCCGAAAGTGGATCGCGCTAACATGCAAATTTTCATGCGCCAAAAACTTGATGTTGCGAAAGCCATCACCGAAGGCGTCGTGCTAGAAAAATTTGACATGATTTCAATCAATACGGCGGCGATGCGCAGAATGACAAAGACCAATTTCTGGATCCAAACGGGAAATACAAACTACCTCGCGAAAATGACGAATTTTCAAGCCGATCTCGACAAGCTCTTCTTCGCTGCAGGCGATCGTAACCTCGATCAAGCGACGGCAGCGTATGGCAAAATTCTAAAGTCGTGTGTCGATTGCCATCATATCGTGCGCAAAGAACAACTCGGCTTGCCGCGTTGGGGAAGCCAGGAGGAATAAGGGTTCTCTCCGCAGTTGCGCAATGCACTTTAGTAACGATTGCACCCAATCCGCGCCCATTGTAGTTTGCATTGATGGCTACCGTAGTCGCCCCAAACCAGGATTTCGTCACGCGCGTGCCGCTGCCGCCGCAGCGCCTCGATTCACTTTCGCGCGATATCGTTGCGCTCAAAAAAAAGCTCAATGCGGTCATCCTTGCGCACAATTATCAGGTTCCCGAAATCCAGGATGTAGCCGATTTTGTGGGAGATTCGCTTGGTCTTTCGCAACAAGCAGCCAAGACCAGTGCGGAAGTCATCGTGTTTTGCGGCGTCCATTTCATGGCCGAAACGGCGAAGATCCTGAATCCGAACAAAGTTGTCATCCTGCCCGACAAAGACGCCGGTTGTTCGCTCGAATCGAGTTGCCCTGCGCCGAAGCTTAAAGAGCTTCAGGACACGAATCCGAATTTCTACACGGTCACCTACATCAACTGCAGCGCGGAAGTGAAAGCACTCAGCGACGTCATTTGCACCAGCGGCAACGCAGTGAAAATCGTCAATGCCAGTCCGAAAGATAAAGACCTGTTATTTGTCCCGGACGAAAATCTTGGCGCATGGGTAATGGAACAGACGGGCCGTAAAATGACGCTTTGGAAGGGCAGTTGCTACGCGCATGTTGAGTTTACGCATGAGAGCATCATGCGCATTCGCCGCGAATTCCCGGACGCTCCCGTCGTTGCGCATCCTGAATGCACACGGGCGGTGCGCCTTTTAGCGGATGAAATTTGTTCGACGGAAAAGATGGTCGAGTTCTGCAAGCGTAGTCCGGCTCAAAGCATCATCATCGCGACAGAAGCCGGCATGATCCATCGCTTAAACAAAGAATGTCCTGGCAAACGCTTTATTCCGGCGCCGGTCGCCAACTGTCGTTGCAACGAGTGCAAGTTCATGAAAATGAATACGCTCGAGAAACTGCACGCCTGCATGGAAGATTTAAATCCGCGTATTGAATTACCCAAAGGAATTCTCGATCGCGCGCGGTTACCGATTGAGCGGATGCTCCAGATTTCAGCTCAACCGCTCGCGAATGCTGGTTGAAACACCGCTGACTACACGCTTAGGGCGGAAAGTCCGGCAAGGTTGTGTCGCGCGTAATAGAATACTGAAATTCCCAGTCTTTGCGTGTCACCCACGCAGCGTGACCGTCGCAATACACGACATTCCCACCGAACCTCCCGTGATTATCCGCCGGATCCAATTCAAGGTTCTTGCCTGGGTCATCCTGATCGAACAGCAACCAGACCCTACTTGGTCCGGGATGGAAATTATCGCCGACTCGCGTGTTGTGGTAATTCACGAATGATTGCACGTAATCGAGCGTTACTTTGTTGGTGATAGCGCGCGCGCCCGCGCCTGGCACTACATGCTGAATAGAGCCGAGTACTTCGAAGCTGTGTCCGTGCACGGCTCCGTTCGACGCGGAATTGTCCGTCAAATCTTTAATGATCTTGTTCGCATTCGGGTTGAAGACCGTCAGGAATAAATTTGGATTTACAATGTTCTGTGTGCCCGGGCAGATGAATGAATTGCAGTTCGCCACGTATCCCGGCACCAAAAACGACAAGTCGTCATCTCCGATGTAACGGTCATTGGGCGTATAGCTGGGCACGCGCGAGTCGCACGTCAGGTGCCCTTTGAAATCGCTCGCGTACATCTGACTGCCCAAGCCGATTTGCTTGGTGTTGTTTAGGCACTTAACCCGTAGCGCCTTGTCTTTCGCGCGCGACAACGCGGGTAACAACATTGACGCGAGGATGGCAATGATTGCGATCACCACCAGCAACTCGATCAGCGTGAATCCAGAAAAACGCCGGTTCATGGCTCAATATTTAAGACGGAAGAACGCGGCAGCATCAGTCGCCGGAACGGTCACAGTGTTGTTCGCTCCAGAAACAACCACCGGTTGCACGACGTTCGCCCAGTTGTTGGCTGCGGGCAGCGAGGCCGCTGATTGTAAGGCAAATGCTCCGGCATTCGTTGGCCAGGAAAACACGATGTTGGGCGGTGTGAACGAGTAACCTAATGTGGGCGAGGCCGGCACAGCCGAAGCAATCGGAGTCACGGCGGCCCACGTTGTATCCACCCGCACTTCATCCCAGGTCATCGCGTTCGGTGTGTTGGCCGAGGTGCTTTGTCGGATAACAAATGTGTCGATCAAGGTGATGTCGGCGTCGAGCAGGGGAGCGCTGAGGGTGGGTGCGGGCGCCGAGGCCTGGCCAAAGGTGTTAGCGGTCGGGTTGATCCACAAATCAAACGTGTCATCGCTCGAGGCTGCGGAATTGAACGTGTATCGCCCGACGATCAGCACCGTTTCACCGGGAAAATGGTCGGTTCCGGCCCAAACATAGGCCGTGCTCTTCGAGGTTTTGTTCGCGCCGATTTGGTAACCGGTTCCATCGACGTTCAAGCGCACAACCAGTCGCGCATCCTGGACATCCGCAGCTTGGTTTACAAATGCGGCAATGAAGTTCGCGCTGGAGTTAAATGCGCCTAATGAATCGACGCGCAGCAAAAACGAATAATACAACGGCCCGCGATTGATTTGCTGGCCGAGTGACAGGCGTTCAGCAGCGCCCGAACCGCCGTTGGTAATTGAGTTGCCGATTGCGTTACCGAATCCGGTATAACTTAAATTACCCGACACAACGGTCGTGTCGTCACCCGAGCCATTCGTGTTCCAAATCATCCCGATGCCCGGAGATTTCCCGGTCAGTGCTTCACCGACGTTATAGTTGAACGGTTCGTAAACATGCACGACAACGGCAGGAGGTGGATTTGTGAACGCCAAAACTGCAGCGGAACTGGTCGCCGCACCGACAGTGTTGCTCGCTACTACGGTGTAACTTCCTGCTGCCGTAAACGGCGCGTTGGAAATGATCAGGATCGAATTCGTCGCGTTCAAGACTGGCGTGTCGCCGCCAACAAACCATTGGAATGTCATCGGCACATCGCCTTGTGCGCCGGCGCGGAAGGTCACAGTTGAGTTGGTTGACGTGGTTACATTAGCGGGCTGACCGAAAAACGTTGGGGCCGCCGGAGTGTTCGTCAAAATCGCGTAGACTTGAACGCCATTGTTGCAGTCCATGACGAACAAACGGTTTGTTCCATAAATCGCATCGGCATAACCAAAATCGATTGCGCCGGCAAAAGCTCCGTTTGCGGTGTCGGTAGGTAACGTTTTGCTGTCCTGCAATATCGGCACGCTTCCCGTTGACGTTACGTCATAGAGATAAGCGGCGTCGCCGGTTTTAATTGCGGCGCCACCCAACAAATTCAGCAGCGGACTCATTTTGATCGGTGCAAGGCCGGTCGGCATCGGAGGTTGCGGATAAACGGCAATTGTCTTTGCCGCGCCGGTGGCGACATCAAAAGAGAACAAGCGCAACGGATCGGTAGTCGTTCCGCTAGTCGTGCCGAACGCGCCGTAGAAGGTATTGCCGGGGCCAAAAGTAATTCCGTAACCGGCCGAACCGGCTGGGCCATCCATGGTCAGAGTCGTCGCGGTAAAAACGCTCAGAGTGTCATCCGTCGGCCGGAACAGTTGCACAACCGTGCCGCGCGATCCGAAGATGATCATCGTGTTCGTGCCCGAACCGCGCACGTCCATCGTGTCACCATAACGCTGGCCATCACCGGCTGTTCCAGGATGGCCATGCCAAACGATTGATTGTGCCGAACTTTCGCTCGGCCATCGGTAAATATTCAAATCTGGCGCGCCCGTGGTGTTCTCCAGATTAGCGGCGTAAACAGCGCCGTCATCCGCGACACGCACCAGTGTCATTACGAATGTCGAATTGCCTCCGGTGGCGAGACTCGACGCGTCAATGGTTCCAAGGTCCGTGCCGGCGATAGGGTCCAGGATATGGATTGCCGGCGTGGCTTTGTCGACGACCAGGATATGCCCGGTGCTCGGATTGTAAGCCATGCCGCGTTGGTTGCTTGCCGTTCCAAGCCAGCTAAAGCTTCCAGCCGGAAAGTTCGTGATTAAATTCAAGGAATAAGTCGTAGCGTAGAGCGAAGCAGTGAACGAAATCCAAACGACCATCAAAAGAAGGGTACGGTTTTTCATAAAGGGCACGTGAAGTGCAGGCATATTTCTGGGCTGTGCGGCTCATTATACACACACCTGTTTTACGGACTA
>JAQGOW010000115.1 GCA_028293405.1 Verrucomicrobiales bacterium | reverse complement strand
TGAAATATTCTTTAAAATTGATGCAGAGTGTTTTCGACATTGCCGCGTAGTCGAGACTGAGATCGCACATCAGGCGCATGATCGTCCAGCGGCGAATTTTGTCATCGTCGGTCATGATGTAGCCGCGCGTGAATGGAACACGGCCTTCATCTACAGCGGTGTAGTAGTTCGGCAGCTCTTTCTCGTTTTGCCAGTAGACGCCGTCGGCTTGCGAAATGGCGGACATGCCGAATGCGTAAATGTCAGCGCCGCCCTTGGTACTATAACCCTGAAAATTGCGTTGCAGCGTTTTATTCTTTTGCGCGATGGAAAGTTCGTCAGTGGGCTTCGCGAAATGATCCATGCCGATGTAATCGTAGAGCCCCTTCGCGGTGAGTTTTTCGATGACGAGCTTGAGGATGTCGAGCTTGGTCTCAGCAGCGGGAAGGGCGGCTTCTTTCTCGAGAATCTTTTGCGCGGGCTTCATCCATGGGACGTGCGCGTAGCTGAAAACCGCGAGACGATCCGGTGAAAGTTCCAGCATCTGATTCAACGTGTCTTCGAAGGTTGCAGGCGTCTGATACGGTAAGCCGTAGATCAGATCCACGTTCAACGATTGGAATCCAGCTTCGCGAATCCAATCAATGGCTTGTTCGACCTGTGCGCGTGGTTGGATGCGGTGGACGGCTTCCTGCACTTTTGCGTTAAAGTCCTGCACACCGAGCGACGCGCGGTTGAATCCGATTTCGCGCAAGGCAACGATGTGGTCTTTGGTAATCCGACGCGGATCAATTTCGACACCGGCTTCGAAGTCGTCGGCGAAGGTGAATCGTTTATGGATCATTTCGCCGAGCCGGCGAAGTTCGTTCGGGCGCTGGAATGTCGGAGTTCCGCCGCCAAAATGCAGTTGGATGACTTTGCGCTTTGGATTCAGCAGCGCGCGCATTTTGTCCATCTCGCGTTCGAGGTGATCAAGATAGTCGCCGCTCTGCTCGTGTTTGGTCGTGATGACCGTGGTGCAACCGCAAAACCAACAGAGCGATTCGCAAAACGGTAAATGGAAATAAAGCGAGATATCGCGATTCGGGTCCTGGGCCTGGACGATCTGCTGTTCGAGAGCGTCCCATTTCAGGGTATCCGTGAATTGCGTCGCGGGCGGATACGACGTGTAGCGCGGGCCGGCCACGTTGTATTTTTTGACTAGATCGAGATTTACGGACAGAGCGCTCATACGAAATTTGTCACTGTGTCAACGAGAGTTTCCAGATTCTGCATCTTCGCGTCGGGTGGAACACCGTGTCCGAGGTTGAAGATATAACCGTCGCGTGCGCGCATCGACTTCAACAACCTGTTGGCTTCAGCTTCAATTTCCTTCGGAGTGGCCGTGACCAAAAGTTCAGGGTCGAAATTACCTTGCACCGTCACGTCCGGAAGCTGTTGCGCGGCATCGCGCAAATTAAATTCGTGACCAACACCGATGCCGTCGGCGCCGATATTCCGCAACGTGACCCAATCGTGGCAACCTTTGGAAAAGGCAATCACCGGCGCGCGCCGATTGATTTCCTTCACAATTTTACGCATCCATTGACCGGAGGCCGCTTCGAATTCCCCGGTCGGCAAATTGCCGCCCAGCGTGTCGAATATCTGCACCGCATCGGCGCCGTTCTCGATCTGGTATTTCAAAAAATCAGCCACAGCATTGCTCAATTTAGCCATCAGCAAATCAAACGACTCGCGGTCGTTTTTGAATAGCTCGTAAGCCTTGCCAAACGACTTCGAACTGCCGCCTTCCAACATGAAGTTCGCCAAAGTCCACGGCGAACCGGCAAAGCCAATCAATGCCGTTTGACCCTTCAATTCTTTGCGGATCATTTGCAGCGCGCGGCCAACATAGCTCAGTTTTTCCCTTAGTCCACTGGCGTCGAGCTTCTCGATTTCAGCGCGATTGGTGAGGCGAAATTCCATGTGCACGCCACCGGTATCGCGGAAACTGAACGCCTGACCCATCGCTTCAGGAACGACCAAAATGTCGCTGAACAAAATCGCCGCATCCATGTGGAACCGGCGAATCGGCTGCAACGTGACTTCGGTCGCGAGTTCCGGGCTCGTGATGAGTTCGTGGAAATTATACTTCTCCTTGAGCGCACGATACTCCGGCAAACAGCGCCCGGCCTGGCGCATAAACCAATATGGCGGGCGGTCCACCGACTTGCGGTTTAGCGCGTTAAGAAAACGGGTTCTGGAATCGGGCATAGCTGCATACCATTGCACCGCTTCTGGCGAAGGCCAAGGTGGCTGATGACCGGTCAAGGTCTCTGTTCGCTGCGGTTGCAATGCAGGATTAAAATCGTGCATGCCCAAGAGCCTAGTTGCAAGTGCTCAAGTCAGCTTCGCCTCCTTTGTCATTCAGTCACCATTTGTTGCCATGGATACGGCAAGAAGTGACCGCACGTACCAATTCGATCAGCGGCTCGTGCAAATGACGGAATCGGAAAAATTCAATTCAACCGGGCGTCTTTTAGAAAAATCGCGTGCGAATCCAGATAAAGCACGTTGCGCCCACCGCGATGCACCGCGACACCGCGCACTTCCGGCGGCAACGCTGCGACCGTTTTTGGAAAATACGGGTCAACGGCCCACTCGACTAACGCTGGACTCCGCGCATTCGTGGCGGTCGGATTGTTTGCCGCGTATAAATCCGTCACCGCTTGCGACACGCTCTTGCCCCAGAAATCGTCGAGAGGTACCGGATCGTCCGGACGGTCGAAACGCCACAACCAATAACTCACCGCCGAAGTTTGATCGTTCGTGCGTGAGAGTTGAATGCACTGCGCCATATTTTGTAAGGACGTGCCGACAATCGTCGGACACATCCACACGCGATCGCCCGGAGCGTACGCGCCGATAACATTCGGCAACCAACCTGAGCGCGGATCGCTCGTCGGCCAAGTCGTCCATGGCTTGTAGTCGAGAGAAATTTTCAAATCCCGCCGGTCAGGAAATCGATCCTGCGAGTCATTGAGATACAGCGAAAAACCAAGTCCGATCTGGTGCAGGTTCGATAGGCAACCGATCTGTTGCGACTTACTCTTGGCCCGCGCCAGGCTCGGCAATAACAAACTGGCAAGGAGCGCGATGATCGTGATAACGACCAGCAACTCGATCAATGTAAATGCTTTTGTGCGCACAACGTTTTCAGCATCTGTGTGACATAACCGAACGTATTTGTGCATCGGTAAAAAAATTAAACGGGGTGAAAGTTGCTCGGATACGATGCGCGAGTTTCCTTAACCGCACAATTCTTTTGGCACTGGATTTTCGAGAACCACCTTTGCCTCCGAGCCGATCTTGCGAGTATCTGTATGTGGGCTTGCCCCGAAGGTACGGACACTAGGAGTAAGATTAGAGACAGCGGTTATGAATGAGATCAAGAGACGTCGGCATCACAACAAGGCGTATCGGCGGCGGGCG
>JAQGOW010000101.1 GCA_028293405.1 Verrucomicrobiales bacterium | reverse complement strand
TCGGTTGGCCGTCGGCGCCAGGGTAAATCACGAAAGGATCGCCGTATGGGATATCGGGCCAAGCGAAGTTGGCACCTTCGTGGAACGGGTCGCCGATTTTTTCCTGCTCCATGCGATGCCAATAATTGAAGCCCCAATGGAGAAAACCTTGCGCGCCTTGTTTGTAGAAGAGGAAGCCGGACATGCGCACTTTGGCGAGCGGTGTGTCCATGAATCGGTTTAGCCAATCACCTTTCGGCGAGCAACAGTAGTAAACCCAATGTGGGATTTTTTCATCGATGTAAGCCTGCGCGGAAGCGACCAGCGGGATAGGCATGTCGGTGAGATGTTCGCGGCCGTATTCGATGTGGCTGAGCGCGTCCATGACTTTCATCCATGGCGCGAGGTCGCGGAGGATTTGGCGAGCGTGTTTGTAATTGGCAAGGTGCTCTCCCCCACCCGGCTCGTCGGAAAGGTGGAAGTAGGAATCGTTCAGGACATTTTCTCGCGCGAGGAAATCGTGGAAGGCGGGAAGGAATTGTTTGAGAAAGTTTGTATAGGTGTCAGAGAAACCGCTGATGTCTGGAGGCCAGAGCATTTCGTATTGGTCGTTCTTTTTTGTGTAGATGCGGACGGGATTTTTTACGCCCCAATAAATCCACAGATGCGACCACTCGAATTTCTTGAAACCGATTTCTTTGCTCATGTCGACAAACTGTTTCACCCGTGACCAATCGAATTGGTATTTCCCGGGGGTTGGTTCGTTCACGCCGAGGAGTTGGCATGGGCGTTTGAAGGTTTCGCGGCGATCGAAAAAGATCGGGACGTAAACGACGTCGGAACCGTGATCGAGCATGTCTTGCAGTTGAGCGCGAGTCATGTCCCACCAACGTTTGTCCTCGAACATGCCCGTTTTGTAATAGTCCCACGTCGCCTCACCGCGCCACCAATGGATCACGTGAAAATCTTTGCGTGGCTGTACCACGAGAGGGGCGATTTCGATTTGGACGGGCAGTTGGACTTTTTTACCACTGACGATTTGGAGTTCGACATTGAAGTCGCGTGTACCTGGTTTGGCGTCGGCTGGAATGTTCAACGAAATCCAGAACGAGCGCGTCTCATTCGGCCCCGCATTGGCGCGAGTTAACGACCAAAGCGGATCGGGAACCAATCCCGGGATTATGCCGACGCCGTCGAGTTCATTGGTGGCGGTTGCCGCGGTGTGATGCCAAACAGGAACGAATCCAACCAGGCGGACGCGTGGCTTCAGATCATCAGCGTTCAGGACCTTCGCGTCAACCAACAGCTCGTTGTCACCGTTGTTATGCAAACAAACCTGAAAACTTACGCGACTATTTCGCGCGGCGAGCAGGTGTAGTGAAACATCCGACGGCGGCGGCGTGGTTGGAAAGATCCGTTTCAGCGAAGACTCTACCCAAAAGCTCGCAGTGTTTTTGCCCTTTGCCGTTGATTTGACGGTGATTGGGCCCGATGCGTGCGCTGACAACAAAACCGATGCTACCAGTGCAAGACACGCGATTATTTGACGCATGGCCGAGGATTGCCTCCTCCGAGTATGGCGACAAGTTCTTATTCGCGGAACGATTCGCACCGTATTTCGCAATTGAATCGACGAAATACACCATAAAATCGACGAATTTTCTGGATAAAATCTTACGTTCCTGACAACAATAAAAGCTATCGTGATGAATCCGTATCGTCCATCGGTTGTGCTAGTGTCCACGCAACTCTTGTTATCCAATTTTGGCCGTCTTCCGTCTCGCAGCTAAATCAATCGCTGCGATCTTCAAATTCATTCCTGTCATCGATCAAAACCTATGAAGTGTAATCTTTTGTCCCGTTTTGCCAGTTTGTTCCGCAAGTGCAGTATTCTTGTCAGCATTCCCCTGCTCGTCGCGACGGCGTTCGCGAATCAACCGCAACTACCGAATTTCGATAAGCGCGCGCCCAAAGCTGCGCAGACAAACGTGGCAAAGAAAGCCGCGATGGACGGCATCCGCGCCAAGGTCAAAGACGCGAAGCTTAGAGAGAATGAAGTTGTCGGCGGATTGTCGTTCGTTGGTTCCACGCACGAGTTTCTAACGGACAAGAACGGTCGCGGCAAATTAGTGCGCGATGCAGTTGCTGATTCCATTCCTGACAATGACGCGCACAAACCGGCAAAGGCGTTTGTGAAGGAACATCGGTTACTCTTTGGTTTCGGCCCCGAAGCGTTGGACGCGGCCAAAGTGAAAAAGGATTACGTAACGAAGGCAGGCAATTTTCGCACCGTTATTTGGCAGCAGGACATTGATGACATCCCGGTATTCGAGGGCGTTTTCAAAGCGCATTGGACGGACGACGGCAAATTGATCAACGTCTCGAGCCGTTTTGTGCCGGATGTGGCCAAGGCTGCGAACAAGATTGCGAATCGCAAGGCGATCCAGGCAACTCCTACGATTGGCGCAAAACAGGCGATCGTTCTCGCCGCGAAGAATATAGGGGACATCATTGGCGCGGATCAACTGACCGAACTTGCTCAGCCGATTGGAAATCATAAGCAGCAGAAATTTCGCGGCGGCCAAGTTTTAAACAATGTGCAGACGCATCTGACGTGGTTGCCGATGGACGATTCGACCGTGCAGCTTTGCTGGGAAGTGATGTTGGTCAGTCGTGCTCGTGGGGAGGGCTTCAATGTGTTGGTCGATGCGCAAACCGGCGAAGTGCTGGTGCGTCACGGTTTGACCGAATACATCAGTTCGGCGCAATACAACGTTTTCACCGGCGATAGCCCAAGCCCGTTCTCGCCGGGGTGGAGTGCTCCGAGCACCAATCAGCCCCCGATAGTTTCGCGCAGTCTAGTTTCAGTATCAGCGCTTTCGACAATTGGGTCACCAAACGGTTGGATCAACGACGGCGACAATACCACCTCAGGTAATAACGTTAATGCGCATCTTGAT
>JAQGOW010000084.1 GCA_028293405.1 Verrucomicrobiales bacterium | reverse complement strand
TCCGTTCACGCCTTCCTCCCTTGCAATCGGCTGATCGCCGCGTCAGCACCGCGCAATTCGCGCATCCGCACATGACCGCGCGACAGTTCACCTTTGCGGCTGACGGTAATCCGTTCCAGCAACGTCTTCTCCACCTGTTTCGCAAGAAGCTCGGTCTGCAACGATTTTGCCCGCACCTCAAGGACTGCTTCCTCAGCGTCCAGCGTGACGCATTTTAATTTGTCCGCGATATCGGCCACTTCATTAGCCACGCGTTCCGCGCTTTCTTTTTCCCAGCGCAACGTCCCCATCAGCACCTCACCGCCTGCGGTGTAGATGTCGGCCAATGTCACACCCGCATCGCTCAAAATCAGTTCACGCACCTGATTGGAATGCGATGTTCCTCGGGACTTGATGATGGAAAGCCCGCGATTTCGCTCCCCGGCCTGCACGAGGTAATTGAGATGAATCCAGGTGTCGGCAATGGTTGAGATTTGCAAAGGCGTGCCCCCTTCCAACTCGCCATTCATTTCGTTGAGCAGACTCGTGCAGACTACCGTCACGCCGATGGACTTAGACCAATCGATCAACCTTTCCGCGACGTGATGTGCCGTCGCCTCGTTGCCAACTTTCGCCAGGGTGGATACCGGATCAATAACGACGCAACGCGCGTTGTGCTCTCGCGACAAAGTCTTGATATGCACCAACAGAGTTTCCGCGCTGCCGCTGATGGTGCGGGCTGAAATCATCCGTAGAAGGCCGGTTTTGACGTAACGCCCCAGCTTAATTCCAACCGAGGACAAATTGCGGACGACTTCGGCGCCATCGGAATCGAAACTGAAAAAGATGGTGCGCTCGCCGCGTTTGCAGGCGGCCTCTGCGAAAGCGCCGCTCAAAGTTGTTTTCGCCGTTCCGGGGAATCCGGTGATCAACACGCTGGCGCCTCGGTAATATCCACCGCCCAACATCGTATCGAGCCGCTTCACCCCGCTGGATACCCGCTCTTGACTGACGTTTGTATCGACTCGGCTGACCGTCCGCGCCAAAGCAACGTCGAACCCGCCTTTGCCGATGACGAAAGGCGATTCATTTTCGTCGAAGTTCGAACCGCGATACTTCTGCACCCGAAGATTCCGCTGCGAAACGCCACTGGAAACGCTGTGATTCAGAAGTACGGCGCAATCCACCATGAATTGCATGAATCCGAACGGTTCCTGATAAAGTGAACTTGCTTCATCCCCCCCGGCCTTTGCGGTGATCAGCCCCGTCAGTTCTTTCTCCAAAAGCCAATCGTGCAGCCGGTAAATCTCACGTCGCTTCGAAGCCATGTCGGGCAACAACGCCAAAACGATGTCCAGCGCATCAAAGACAATCCGCCGCGCGCCCATGACTTTAATTTGTGCCCCGAGTGCCGCCAACATTCCACCTAGGTCGAACCCACCTGACTGAACCAGGTCAGGCGTCGGTTGCGCATCCACAAAGTATAATTTCTTTGGTTGCAACTCTGCGACATTCCAGCCGAAGGCATTGGCATTGGCTGCGATGCGTTTCGAGGTTTCTTCAAACGCGACAAAAATGCCCGGCTCATTGCAATCGCGTGCGCCATTGACCAGGAATTGCAGTGCGAAGATGGTTTTACCGGATCCGGGTCCGCCTTCCAGCAGCGTCGTCCGTCCGCGGGGTAAACCGCCACACGTAATTTCATCGAACCCCACGATGCCCGTCCGGGCCTTCGAGGAGACTGAGGTGAGTAATCTTTTTCGTTTCATAAGTAGACGAGATTCACATTTGCCCGCGTAAGTGTCCCTGCGATGGTTTACCTGCTCTGCTTTTAGCCAGAGACAGCCTGCATGAACGCACCAGGTTCCGCTCCTCGCATTTTGATAAACACCGGCTCTTTTTTGTCCGCCGCGCACAAAATCTGCAAAGCGTTTCGGGGCGCAAACGTGCTGACGTAGTTACATAAACAGAGGTGAGGGCCTTCGATGTTTTTTGTATCTTTATAAAATGCATAAACAGCAGCGGCCACTTTAGCGCAAATTCAGACAACTCAGACGTGGGCACTTACGTCATCGGTGTCCATCGAGCGTTATCATTAAGAATCTCTTATGGGAAGCTTAAGAAGAATAAATCTTTGTCATACCGTCAGAGCCGTTGGTGCGAAGCCGGACACTCGGCGAACGGACAGTTTTGGTGAGCTCTTCACCGACGACGCACTCGTCAGCGATGAGTCACACCAATACCGTGGCGCGGCCATCAAGTCGTGGATTGATCAAGCGATTGCCACTTACAAAGCGCAGACGGAAGTGACGGAGATTGCACTGGTGGGTGGGCAGACCATTGCCACCGCCCAAGTCAGCGGCACTTTTCTCGGAAGCCCCGTCCAGGTTCGCTATCAGTTCACCCTCCACAACGGCAAGATCGCCGCATTGGCTATCGGCACATAAATCGCCCATTAAGAAGGGACCGCAGTTAACCGCTGTTGCAGGAATCTACTGCTCGCCGATGGGAATTCGTTTGCGAAGTTCCTCAAGGTGCAATTCCATTTCGGGCAGACGAAATCCGCGATACCGATTCGGGAAACCCGAACCGCTAAGGTTGTTTGGCCCCGCCACATGTTCCGGCGGCTTTTTTGCCAAAGGCCTATTTTGTGGTCAAGCGCGTTTTATTGACAAAGCTCGTCTACGCAGCGAAGAGTTGTCAACGCAGAGGTTTCACTATGCAAAATTTCACGCTGATAACTGCTATCGCCGGTTTGGTTTTTGGTTTTCTCGGCGCCGTCCTTGGGGTCATCAACACTTGGCGAGCTATTACGCAGGATAGGTTGAAGGTGCGGGTAAGACCCATATCTAGGCTTAATGCAGATACCAGAGAGGAAGTTGGGTACGGGATTGATGTTACTAATTTAAGTAAAGTTCCCGTTACGATTTCGATGGTTGGATTCGCGACAATCGACAAAGATATATTCCTTACTTTTCGCGGCATCACCGGCTGTAATCTTCCTGAGCGAATGGAGCCGCGCACGTCGTTTACAGCAATCTTGCCAATCACGAATCAAAAAGGCTTTGAGAGGATCACTTGCGCCTTTGCAGAGACTGCTTGCGGACAGCGATTCAAAGGCACCAGTCCAAATTTGAAAGCAAAGATTGCCGCCGCCCGGCGCGCTTAAGTTAACTTGGATCACAAAGCCTCGGCATGTCGTAGCCGTGCTCGCGTCAAACAAACCGGATAGAAGGTTTGTAGTCGAAGGCGGGTTTGGTCGCGGTGAAAATTTTTTGCAACAGGAATTGGGACGGCCGAAGCAAACATTTGAAGCACTTTCAAGAAACTACCAGAGTACCGGTTTCGACAGCTTTGCAGATTTCCCCACAACCAGATATCGAGCAGAAATTAGGCGAGCGCGCGTTCCAAAATGTCTTTCTCTTCCTTTTTGTGTACGCGAAGGGAACCGGTGGCAGGACTCGCGGAAGCGGGACGCGAGATGTTGCGGAATGGAACGTTGCGAATGTGCTCGCCGATCAAAGTGCGCATGTAGCGGGAAGCGCCCATATTCTCGGGTTCTTCCTGGACCCAGAAATATTCGCTCGCGTTCGGGTATTGAGCGAACGCTTCGATTAATCGCGCCATGTCCAAAGGATAAAGTTGTTCGATGCGCACAACGGCGACGTCGTCACGTTTCAGTTTTTGACGTTGCGTTTCCAGTTCGTAATAAATGCGACCGCTGCAGAGGAGAATCCGGCACGCGCCCGGATTTTGCGGCGCGATGATGCGATGGAAATTGCCAGCGGCACAGTCGTCCAGCGACGAGACGGCACGCGGATCGCGCAACAAACCTTTGGGCGTGAAAACAATCAACGGCTTGCGCCATTGGCGAATCAATTGGCGACGCAAACAATGGAAATATTGCGCAGGGGTAGTCGGGTAAACGACCTGCATGTTGTCTTGGGCGCACAAGGTCAGGAAGCGTTCGAGCCGCGCGCTGCTGTGTTCTGGCCCCTGCCCTTCAAAGCCGTGCGGGAGCAGGAGGACAACACCGCTAAGTCGATTCCATTTGTCTTCCGCGCTGGCAAGAAATTGATCGATGAAAACTTGCGCGGCGTTCACGAAATCTCCGAACTGCGCCTCCCAGCAAACGAGACCGTCGGGACAATCGAGGCTATAACCGTAATCAAAGCCGAGGACGCCGTTCTCAGAAAGCGGGCTGTTGATGATGTCGACGGGCGCTTGCTGCGGGCCGAGGTGGCGCAACGGGATATAGGCGTGACCATCTTTGTAGTCATACAAAATCGCGTGCCGTTGACTAAACGTCCCGCGCCCGCTGTCTTGCCCACTCAATCGCACGCGAAAACCTTGCGCGCTCAAACTCGCGAACGCGAGTGCCTCGGCTGTTGACCAATCCAACGGCTGTTCACCAAGCGCCA
>JAQGOW010000080.1 GCA_028293405.1 Verrucomicrobiales bacterium | reverse complement strand
AATAATTTTCACTTGGACAGCCTTTGTCCAAGTGACTTTGTTAAAGTTGGTTCATGAAAATTGAAATCTCAGAAGTTTTTGTGACCAGAACTGACTCGACGGCTTTGGAATACGAGCCATCTGCGGTTGGTATCGCCGGTCTGGTAACTCGCTCACTATCCATTAAGCAACGAAATCATACCCGCCGCGTTTCGCTCTATGTGCGGTTATCCCGCTTCGTCCCGCTTTGTGCAGCAATAATGGGAAGAATTTTAAAAGCCGGCATATCACCTTGTACGGCCTTCTCTCACCTTCTATCGGCTTCTATCACCAAACAAAGGATTCTTTTTATCAAACTACAACGCGCTAAATCACGACAATCAGCACGCGGGAGTAGAAAAATTAAACTTCTGGGGCGCAGAACCACGCGCGCTCAATGGAGTAATCAAACTTCTTTAAACTTGTTTAAACTTCTTTAACCCTAAAAAAAGGAATCCTTTATTTTCGAGCTTTCCATCAAACTTCCTGTTCCTACTTTAACCTTTAGCCTTAGCATTTCTTTATGACCTTGGCCGAAGCCAAATCACGACACGACGATCTCGCCACCCAACTCCGGCATCACGACCATCTTTATTACGTGCAGTCGAAGCCCGAGATCAGCGATCGTGATTACGACCGCCTTTATCGCGAGCTGGTCGATTTGGAGACGCAATTTCCCGAACTCCTCACGCCCGATTCGCCGACGCAACGCGTCAGCGAATCGCCCATTAAGGCGTTTAAGCCCGTGCAGCATCGCGTGTCGATGCTCAGCCTGGACAATACCTATTCTCAGGAAGAGGTCCGCCAATTCGTCGCACGCGTGCAACGTATTGTGCCGAATGAAAAGTTAGAGTGGACGGTTGAGCCGAAGGTCGATGGGTTGGCGGTGAATCTGACTTACGAGAATGGCAAACTGATAGTCGGAGCAACGCGCGGCGATGGCACCATTGGCGACGACATCACCGCGAATCTAAAAACAATTCGCTCGATTCCCCTGACGCTCAAAAAGCCCGAAAAAAAAGCATCGCCGAAATCGAAGGACGAATCGGATTTGTTTGGTGACAGCTCCGCGTCGAGCCTGCCGCGCGTGTTGGAAGTGCGCGGTGAAGTTTACATGAGCCGAGCCGGTTTTCAGAAACTGAATGCCGAACGCATCGCCGCTGGTGAAGAGGCATTCCAAAACCCGCGCAACTCCGCCGCAGGTTCGCTAAAGCAATTGGACCCGCGCATCGTCGCCAAACGTCCGCTCAATGCTTTGTTTTACGGCGTCGGTGCTTTTGAAGGCGACCTCGCTCCTGACACGCATCACGGATGGATCAAGTGGCTGGCCGAACTTGGATTCAAGACACCAGAAAAGATCTGGGTATGCCAATCAGAAGATGAGTTGTTGAACGCTATCAATGAACTCGACAAAATCCGCCACGATTTCCCCTATGAGACCGACGGCGCAGTCATCAAGTTGAACAATTTCGACCTCCGCGAAAAAGTCGGTTACACCACCAAAGCCCCGCGTTGGGCCATGGCATATAAATATGCCGCAGAGCAGGCCGAAACGAAGTTAAACGGAATCACGATCCAAGTCGGACGCACCGGCATTCTAACGCCGGTCGCCAAACTCGAACCCGTCTTCCTCGCCGGCAGCACGGTTAAACGCGCCACCTTGCACAACGAGGACGAAATCAAACGCAAAGACATTCGCATTGGTGACACTGTGATTATCGAAAAGGCTGGTGAAGTGATTCCCGCTGTCATCGCCGTTGTTGAATCCAAACGTCCCACGAGCGCACATCCGTTCGATTTCCAAAAACACATCCACAACAAATGCCCGGTGTGCGGTGGACCTATTTCGCGCGATCCGCAATACGTCGCGTGGCGTTGCGAAAACCTGCTTTGCCCTGCGCAAACGACGCGGCGCATCGAATTCTTCACGGCACGCGGCGCGCTTGATATCGAAAGCGTCGGTGGAATCGTTGCCGACAAAGTCGTCGAACGCGGCCTCGTTCGCGAACCGTTGGATTTGTTCGAACTCACTTTAGAAAAACTCGCCACGCTCAATCTTGGCACGGACGACGCCGCGCGCGTGTTTGGACCGAAGAACGCCGAGAAAGCCATTCGCGCCCTCGAACGCGCCAAGACCGCTCCTCTTTCCCGCTGGCTTTTCGCACTGGCCATTCCCGAAGTCGGCAAAACAACCGCCGATCAACTCGCGAGTTTCCACTCCACGATTGAAGACGTCGCTCAATCGCAACTGCTCCGCGATGTTGTGGATTATCACGACAAGTCCGAAGAAGCGCGCAAAGTGCGTCGCGAAAATCCTACGCTCCACGAGCAACTCAAAGCCGAACTCGACGCCATCATACAACGACTCACAGACGCTGGTTTCGCTGACCGCAGCCAAGGCAAAGCCGACGGCATCGTCACTGAAGTCGGCCCGGTCGTGGCCAAAAGCGTTCTCGACTACTTCGCGTCGAGCGCTGGCAAAACAGTCATCAAGCGCATGCACGAACTTGGCATCACGCCAACGAGCCAAAAAGTCGAAGTCTCGAAAAAAGCAGGGCTGCCATTCAGTGGAAAAACATTCGTTCTCACCGGCACGTTGCCAACGATGAGCCGCGAAGAAGCCAGCGCTCGCATCACTAAACTCGGCGGCAAGGTCACTGGGAGTGTCAGTAAGAACACCAGTTACGTTCTGGCTGGCGCCGAAGCCGGCTCCAAGCTCGAGAAAGCGCAGGCCCTCGGCGTGACAGTTCTCGACGAATCTGCGTTTTTAAAAATGTGCGAGTAACTGGCACGCGTCAGTCAACGTCTTAGACACTGAAGAAATTACCGAATGAAAACTATCACCGCCGGCGTTTGCCTCGCCTTGTTTAGCGCCGCGCTGCAATCGCACGCCGTCCAATATTTTCAATACGACAAAGCCGACACCACCGTTGCTTCCACGACTTTGGAAAGGCCGCTGTTTTATGATGCCTCCGTCGTGACCGCCGATGGCAAAACCTATGTGACCTGGCTCGAGTTCCAGCCGTCCAAGCGCGATATCGTTTGGTTCGGCATCCGCGACAGTGCAGGCAAGTGGCTCGAGAAAAAGCAAATCACCGAACAATCCGCCGATTGCGCCAACCCAACGCTCACTCGCGACAAGGCTGGTAACATCTGGCTGACCTACGAATCGGCCGTTGATGGCAAATGGTCCATCTTTGCCACTCTGCGCAATGATGACGGCGCGATCGATAAACCAATTCGCGTGAGCAAAGCAAACGTCACGAGCGTGAGCCATCGCGTCGCCGCCGCTGCCGATGGTGGAATTTGGATTGTTTGGCAGGGCGACAATCGTGGTCAGTTCGACATCTTCGCGCGCGACATCAAGAAGCTCGACAACAGCGACGCGCAACCGGTTCAGATCAGCGACTCACCTCGCGGCGATTGGCATCCGAGCATCGCGATCACACCAGATGGCGACGTCTTCATCGCGTGGGATTCTTATGACGGCACTGCCTACAACATCCGCTCGCGCGAACGGCACAATGCGGCGTGGGGCAACATCATGAACGTCACCGCTTCGCCGAATTTCAACGCCAATCCCGACATCACGTCCGACCAAAACAACCGTGTCTACATCGCGTGGGAAGAAGACGGACCGAACTGGGGCAAGCCCTATCGCACTCGCACAAACGCCAAAGTGAACTCGACAAAGATGAGCGACGACCTCGGCTCCGTTCACCGTTTCCGCCAACTGCACCTCGGCGAACTCATCAAAGACAACTCCGCCGTTCGCGAAATCGAAGTCCCTCAACCTTCGTTTGCCCAAGCCGCCGCACGCAAGGACGCTCCCGCCGGAATTAAAAAACTCGGCGTCTTCTACCAATCACCACAGCTCACCACGGACGCCAGCAACCACGTGTGGCTGGCCTATCGCCACTTCTACATGCCGACGATGGGCATTACCCAGAACCACCACATGCAGAACGACTGGGGAATTTACGCCCGCTGTTTCGAAAACGGCACATGGTCAAAACTCTTCCGTTTCGACTACGGCCAAGGCGACGCGTTGCAACGAATCGCCATCAGTCCAACGACCAACGGAATTTCCGTCGCATACACATTCGGCCGCACTGATCGTCGCAATCCACAGAACTACGTCGAAGACGAAATCGCGCCGAACAAAGTTGTGAAGCACGTCAGCAAAAAACGCGGACCCAGCGGAGACGACGAAGGCGACGAAGAAAGCGCTGCGCCCAAGAAACCCAAGCAAGCGAGAACCCGCAATCAAGCCAATGACGACGAACATCCGTTGCCGTCCGATGGTCGGGGCGTTGCAATTGCATCAGTCACAGTAGAAGAATT
>JAQGOW010000036.1 GCA_028293405.1 Verrucomicrobiales bacterium | reverse complement strand
GTCAACGTCGCGGCGATTTTACGGCCGATGTTGCCGGATTTACCGACACCAACGACCACGATTTTGTTTCGTTGTCGCAGAGCTTCGACGACGAGGTCGACAGCGGCCGCGAACGATCCGTTGAGTTGCGCGCGCACGGCTTTGATGCCGGCGAGTTCAATATCAAAAACTTTCCTGGCGCGTGCCAGATGACTCATCGGGCAAGGCTAAGGGCTGCGGGCTTGCGGCTAAAGGATTTTTTGTCCCTTGCGACAGACAGCCTCGATTCCGAATTGGAATCGTTGTATTTTATAAATCAATGGACGAAACCGCCGCATTATTTGAGAGACTTGGTGGACGGACGGCAGTCGAGCGACTGCTGAGGCACTTCTACGCCGACGTGCGCCAACATCAGCTTCTCAACCCGATCTTTAACAGCAAGGTGGAGGACTGGCCCGCACACATCGAGAAAATCGCCCGGTTCTGGACGCAAGTCACGGGCGGACCGACTCGATATGCAGGCGGTATGCCGATCAAACATATGCCGTTGGGATTGCGCGAAGAGCATTTCGTCGCGTGGCTCGGGCTGTGGGAAGTTAATTGTCGCCAGTGGCTCGCGCCGGATTGCGCTTCTGAAATGATCACGCAAGCGCATCAAATCGCGTCGCGCTTGCGGCAATTCGTCGGGGTCACCCAACCTGTTACGCAAGCAATTCCTGGATTTCGTCCCAATTGAGTGCAGCCGCGAATTCTTCTTCACCGCCGATCGTCGCCTGAATCATGTCGCGCTTTTTACTTTGTAGCGTCAGGATTTTTTCCTCGACCGTGTCGCGCGTGATTAGCTTGTAACTCGTGACCACTTTGGTTTGGCCGATACGATGCGCGCGGTCGGTCGCTTGATCTTCCACAGCCGGATTCCACCATGGATCGAAATGAATCACCGTATCAGCGCCAGTCAGATTCAAACCAACGCCACCCGCTTTTAAGCTGATGAGAAAAACCGGAATGGCCGCGTTGTTTTGAAATTGCGCAACGACCGCGCCGCGATTCGTTGTTGATCCATCGAGGTAACAAAACTCGATCTCCTCGGATGCGAGTCGTTCTTTCAACAAACCGAGCATCGTGGTGAATTGGCTGAAGACCAACACGCGATGACCACCATCAATCACTTCCTCGAGCAACTCGCTGAACATGTCCAGCTTGCCGGACGCATTCGCGGCGTCGACGTTGTCGGTTTTTAGCAAACGCAAATCGCAGCAAACCTGGCGCAGGCGCAGCAGCGCCGTCAGCACCACGATCCGACTCTTGGCCAACCCTTGCGCACCGACTGCTTCCAAAACTTCCTTGCGACTGGCCTCGATGACTTGTTGGTAAACACCGCGTTGTTCGGGTGTGAGTTCGCAGAATGAAACCTGCTCAATTTTCGCAGGCAGATCAGCGGCGACATCTCGTTTCAAACGACGGAGCAGGAACGGCCGCAATCGCCGCGAGAGGCGTTCCTGGGCGGCGGCGTCTTTTGCTTTGGCGATTGGAATTTCGTAGCGCTCGCGGAAATCATTTGCGGCACCGAGATAGCCCGGCATGAGGAAATCGAAAATCGACCAGAGGTCCAAAACAGAGTTTTCCATCGGTGTTCCGGTGAGAACGATTCGGTGATTCGATTTCACCGCTTTGACCGCGTGCGCGTTTTGGGTTTGCCGGTTTTTGATGTGCTGCGCTTCGTCGAGAACGACAGTGTCGAATTCGAACTCGCGATATCGATCAGCATCGCGACGCACCAGAGCATAACTGGTGACGACAATGTCGCTTTGCGCAATTTGCGCGAACGCTGGACGACGATTTGGGCCATGCAACGCCAACACCTTCAACTCCGGCGTAAACTTCTTCGCTTCGGCCACCCAGTTGAACACGAGGCTGGTTGGGCAAACGATCAGCATCGGCGCAGCATCCGGTGTTTTCTCGCGCACGAAGCGCAAAAACGCCAATGTTTGCAGCGTTTTTCCAAGGCCCATTTCGTCGGCGAGAATTCCGCCGAAACCATTCTCGCGCAAAAATTGCAGCCATGCGACACCGTGCTTTTGATACGGACGTAGCACTGATTCCAAGTTTCCGAGCGGCGGACATTCGAGTTTCGCTTCGCCCGTTTGGCGCGCTGCACGATCGCGCCACGCTGCTGGTGCCTGGACTTTCCAGTCCGCGTGCTTGCGCAAAGTTGCTTCGAGAAAGCCGGCCTGCGTGTTGCTCATCCGATACCCGTCGGAATGTTGCTGCGGCGCGCAGTCGAGCAACACCTCCTGGATTTCTTCCACCGCACCCGTGTCGATCACAACGGTCTTGCCGCTCTTTGAGCGCGTATGGCTTTGGCCCGAGAGAATCAGCCGCTGAATTTCAGCGGCCGAAAATGTTTCGCCGCTGCTGGTCGCGAACACTACGCCGAGGTCAAACCATTGCACACCCGAAGAGGTGATTTGGAACTGCGGCTCGATGCGTTCAATGTTTTTTAATGTTCGGTTCTCGAGTTGTTCATCAAGCGTGACGGTCCATTCGCGTTGCAGCTTCGGAAATTCTCGAGCTAAAAAATTCAACACGCCGTTCTCACCCAATAATTGCATCTTGCCGAACGTGTCGGGTGCTGAAAATCCGTGGCGTTGCAATCGGCCGAGTGCGACGCGTTCTGCGCCAATGTCGCGCATGGAATACTTTGTTGGCACCTGCGGGTCGGGCATCCAAATAGTTTCCTGAGCGTTGGTGACACCAAGGGTCATGATGCGCGAACCGTAGGCGCACTGAACCGTGGCGCTGAGTTGGACGCGGCCACCCCGCAGTTCGAGAATAAACCGCGGCGCCTGCGGTTCGACGTTGAAGTCCTCAACTTTGAAGTTGGCTTCGACATTCCCGGAGTCGGCGAGCTGCGGCCACGTTTGGTTGAGGAACAATGGCACTTGCATGCGCGTGAGGCGCAGGGGCCCGCTCAAAACGTCTTTGAAGGCAGACGGCAGGACCATGGGTTGCAGGGTCGAGTTGTGCCAGACCCAATCGCCAATCATCGCCAAGGCTGTCGGTGCTTGTTTCAACGCGATGACGATCTCGCCGTTGCTTTGCAACGTGGCCCGCAGTGGCGGGACGAGCGGAGTCTTCGTCACAGTCACCTTGCTTGATTTGCCGAGCGTGATTCCAGAATGTCCAGCTAAGGTCGGAAGGAGCGCGGCGAAATCTTTGGTCTCGACCTGCAGGACCGCGGGAGTTTCGCCGTTGGTGATCTGTTCCAACGCGTCGAGAACATCGTTGTCCTGTTGAGAGAACGAGAACGGACGTCCTTTGGGCAAAGCGTTCAGCGGGCTGCGGCCGCCACCCCATTTGCCTTCAACGATGAGCATGAGGCGGCCGCGGGCGGCGGCTTGATCAAAGTTAGGCGGCAGAACAAAAAACAATTCCGCCGGTTCCCCGCCATCGCCACGGATTAACGATGGAGTTTTCTTCGGCTTTGCTTCGATCGATATTGTGACCGGTGCGGTTGGAGCAACCTCGCCCTTTTGCCGATTTAACCAGTGCAAACCGACTGCCACACTGTGCGCGCAAATCTTTCCCCACTCGCGGGCTTCGCGACAGGTGCAGAGGTTTTCGATGTCAGTGGCGCTTTTGATCACCATGGAAGCGCGGGTGGAAACTTCACCCTGGACGACGCCCCGCAATAACGGTGGTTTCCAAAACGAACTGAGCACATGCCCTTGCGTGATATACGCGCGTGCGCGCTTGATGGCCTCCCATCCAGCGGCGTCACTCAGCAATTTTTCCGTTAGCTCAACCGACATTAGCGACAATATAGAGGGTGTCGCACGCGATGAGAACTCAATGATTCGAGCGCCGGCACGCCGTTACTCGTCGGAGTTGTTCGCTGGACCGCGCGACTTCTTTTCGGGGGCATTCTTTTTCGGAAACGACTTTGCTAAATCGGTTTTCACGTTTTTGAACTCCACCCTGCTTGCGAGATTGGTCCATTCGTACGGGTCCTTTGAATGGTCGTACAGTTCCTCGCCACCGTCGGCGTAACGGATGTAGCGCCACTGTTCGTTGCGAACGGAATGATTTTGGTAACCGAACGTGCACAACGTCGGCACGTTCCATTCGGCCTTTGCATCAGCCAAAAGCGGTTTGAAACTGATGCCTTCGACGTGTTTGGGAATGGGTATGCTGGCAACTTCGCAGAGCGTCGGATACATACTCATGAAACTAACTGGCCGCTCACAAATGGTTCCTGGTTTGGTCAGACCGGGCGCCGACCAAATCATCGGTGCGCGCACGGCTTCTTCCCATAAGGCGAATTTTCGCCAGTGACTTTTCTCACCAAGATGCCAGCCGTGATCGC
>JAQGOW010000074.1 GCA_028293405.1 Verrucomicrobiales bacterium | reverse complement strand
GCTCCAAGAACCAAGCTCCAGAGAAACATCAAGCTCCAAGGTCCAAATATCTTTACGCACCAACATGGTGCTTGGGATTTGGTGCTTCTTTGGTGCTTGAAGCTTGGGATTTGGAGCTTTCTCATTTGTTCTTCCACTTCCAGATTTTGTCCTGATGCACCCCGCCAAGCGCGAGGAGTTTTTCTTTGTCGTAGATCATTTCCTGCCGGCTCAAGCCGGTGAGCGAATAATCGCGCTGCAGGAAAATAGCTTCTTCGGGACAAACTTCCTGGCAAAAACCGCAGAAGATACATCGCAGCATGTCGATCTTGAACTCCTTCGGAGCTTTTTCGACGTTGCCGACTTCCGGCGTGCCGTCAGGTCCGGGCGGCGTAATGCGGATGGCTTTTGGCGGACAAACAAATTCGCAAAGCTGGCACGAGACGCATTTCGTGCGGCCATCCGGATCTTTCACCAGATAAGGAGCGCCACGATAATTATCCGGCACAATCCACTTCTCCTCCGGATACTGCATCGTCACTTTCTTTTTGAAGAAGTGGCGAAGCGTCACCCTAAACCCGTCGATAATTGCCGGTATATACAGGCGTTCTGCTAAAGTTAATTTTGACCGTTTTACAATCATGCCATGGCCCACAGCACGAGTGCTGTGACTAAAATATTTGCGAGTGCCAGCGGGATGAATCGGCGCCAACCGAGATCCATCAATTGGTCGTAACGAAACCGCGGCCACATCCAGCGCACCCAAATGAAAACGCACATCAACACGAGAATCTTCGCAATGAAAATCGCGATCTGCGCGATGCCCATGCCGATGCTGTGCGCAGGTTGATCAAGCCCGAAGAAGGGCAAGGTCCAGCCGCCGAGGAACAACGTCACCATCATCGCCGACGCCGCGATCATGTTCGCGTATTCGGCCATAAAAAAGAGCGCGAATTTCATCGAGCTGTATTCCGTGTGATAACCACCGACGAGTTCTTGTTCCGATTCCGGCAAGTCGAACGGCAACCGATTCGTTTCCGCAAATGCCGCAATCATGAAAATGACGAACGCGAGTGGTTGTTTGAACGCCAGCCAGCAATGCGTTTGGTAACTAATCACGTCGCTCAAGTTCAACGAGCCAACCAACATGAACAGCGGCACCACCGACATGCCCATCGCAATTTCGTAAGAAATCATCTGCGCGCTGGAACGGATGCCGCCAAGAAACGAATATTTGTTATTGGACGCATATCCCGCGAGCACGATTCCGTAAACGCCGAGCGAAACAATTCCGAACGTGTAGAGAATGCCAACATTCAGGTCCGCGATGACCATCTTTTGTGCGCCGATATTCGATCCGAACGGAATGATGGCGATCGTCAGCAGCGCCGGGATCATCGAAATCATCGGTGCGAGCCAAAAGTAAACTTTGCGGACATGCGAAGGAGTGAAGTCTTCCTTCAAAAACGATTTGACGCCGTCAACAATCGGTTGCCAGATTCCGGCAGGACCCACGCGGTTTGGACCATGACGATCTTGAATCCACGCCGAAATTTTGCGCTCGGCCAACGTCGAGTAAGCGATCATCGGCATGAGCACGGCTAGCACGCAGACGACTTTCAGCACACTGAAAAGCGTCATCTGCGCTGTCGGAGGTAAACTGTTAAACCACGCCATCATATTTGCACGGTCACTCCGTGATCGCCGAGTCCAGCCCAGGTCAAATTGTTGAATGCCGGAACTTCAGCAGCCATCTGGTTGAAAAGTCCTTCGATTGTGGCGAAGCCGTTTTGTCCAGTCACGTCGTGCACGAGCTCGTGCAAAAATTCCCATTCAGGACGGGCGTTGCCTTTCGGCTGAATGTTTTGCATGAATCGCTGCACGCGACCTTTAACATTCACAAAACTGCCGCGCTTCTCCGCATGCGCGCAGCCAGGCAGCAGGTAATGGGCGAGTTCGGCCGTCTTGTTCGGCAAAATATCACTGACGATGAGCGACTCCAATTTGCCAAGCAAATCTGCGCCAATCCCGTGCTTCGTCACGTCTTCGCCGAAAACAATCAGGTGTTTGATTTTGCCTGCGCGAATGCCGTCAGCAATTTTCGGAATGTTCGATCCCAGCTCCGCCGGAGCAATGCCGATTAACTTCTAACCAGTCGTATTCGGATTGCGATCTGCGTTCAGCAACAGATGATCGCCTTTATCCATGCGCCCCACTGAATCGGTCAACGCATCGTATTTCTTCCCAAGTTTCTTGAGCAAATAAAGCTCTTCGTTCGTCTGGCGAGCCGAAGCGATAATCGCAACCGAACCCGTCGCTGCATTCTTCAACGCATCCGAAACAGCCCGCAGTGCAGTCGACCACGCGCCATCTTGATATTGCACATTCAACTTCGACCCACCGACTTTCGTCAGGCGATCATCGCGATTGATCCACTTGTAATTCAAGCGCCCGTGATCGCACATCCAGCAGGAATTCACGGCATCGTTTTCGCGTGGTTCGTATCGATAAACTTTATTTTCGCGCGAACCCATCACGATATTGCAACCCGTGCCGCAACTCGTGCAGATGCTCTTGGATTCTTTCAAGAACCAAACCCGCATCTGGAATCGAAAATCTTTCGACGTCAACGCGCCGACAGGGCAGATGTCCACCGTGTTGAGCGTGTAATTATTATCAAAATTCTTTCCGGGAAATTTCGTCAACGTGCTGTGACTGCCGCGTTCGACAAAACCTAGTGCGTCGTCCTTGGCGATGTCTTTTGTGAAACGAATGCAGCGCGAGCAAAGAATGCAACGCTCGTCATCAAGCATCACGCGCGGTCCGAGATTCACTTGCTTTGGCTTATGAACCTTCTCTTCGGCAAAACGACTCGATGCTTTTCCGTAATCGACCGAATACTCCTGCAATTTGCATTCACCGGCCTGGTCGCAGATCGGGCAATCGAGCGGGTGATTAATCAGCAGATATTCCAGAACGCCTTCACGCATCTGTTTCGTTGCGGGCGAACTTGGATAAATTTCCATCCCTGGCGAAATCGGACTCGCGCACGCAATCGCGCCACGGGCGGAAGTCGGTTCGTAGGGGAGAACCGAACGCGCAATCTTCGGCGTGCCATCCGGATTCAAAACCGGTTTCCTGTCCGGGCCCATCATCGGCGTGCCGAATTCCACCAGGCACATGCGGCAATTTCCCGCGACCGGCAGCTTCGGATGATAGCAATAATGCGGCACCTCGACACCGGCGAGTTCGCACGCTTGCAGCATGGTCGTGGCCTGAAGTTTGCCCTGCCAATCGGGCATCATCTTCGGCACTTCGATTTCCTTGCCGTCGATCTTCACCTTGATCTTTTCGATCGGTGGCGGCGCAGGCTTTTGTTCAGTTAAAACTCCGTTGGACATGGCAAATCAATGTTGCGGGCTCGCAGCAATTCTCATTTCACCGCTCGGCCCAGCGCCGGCGCTGCTGCTGTGCTTCGCTTCGTCGCGTGCACCGCGCGCTTCAAATTCGTCTTTAAACTTGTTGATAAAACTCAACACCGGCCAGGAGCAAGCTTCCCCAAACGCGCAAATCGTGCGGCCTTGAATACCTTGCGCAATGCGAATCAAGTAATCCGCATCCTGTTTGCGACCGTGTCCATTCGTCAAACGATGCAACGCTTTGCTCATCCAAAGCGAACCTTCGCGGCACGGCGTGCATTGACCGCAACTTTCATGCGCGTAAAATTCCGACAAATTCGCCAGCGCGGCGACAATGTCCGTCGAATCATCCATCACGATAATCGCGCCGGAACCGGACATACTGCCGGCTTGTTGAAGCGAATCAAAATCGTAAGGCAAATCGAGCAGGTCAACTTCGACGGGCGTCAACTGCCCATCCGGACCTTTGCGTTTCACTTTAAATTTCTCGCCCGCCTTGAAAACTTTAGCCGACGACCCGCCAGGAATAATCGCCTTCAGCTTGCGACCATCACGCAATCCGCCGCCAAACTTCTCGTCGAAAATCAATTCACCGAGTGTCGCCTTGCCGACTTCCACTTCGAAATACCCGGGCTTCTTCACGTGCCCGCTCACACTGACGATACGCGTGCCAGTATTATTAGGCGTGCCCAGCTTCGCATATTCCGCGCCGCCCATTTGCACGATGTGTTTCACCGCCGCGAGCGTCTCGACGTTGTTCACAATCGTCGGGCACATGTAGAGCCCGAGAATGGCAGGGAAGTAAGGCGGCTTGATGCGCGGGTAAGCGCGCTTGCCTTCGAGCGATTCAATCAACCCGGTTTCCTCACCGCAAATGTAAGCACCCGCGCCGCGGTGGATATGAATCTCGAGATCGTAACCTTTGCCTAAAATATTTTTGCCGAGAAAATTCTTCGCGCGCGCTTCCGCGAGGGCCCGATTTAAAATACGCGCACCCTCCGGCATTTCGCCGCGGATATATATATAGGCGAGGTGAACGTCGTTCCCGAAACACGCGACGATCATCCCTTCAATCAATTGATGCGGGTCCTTGTGAATGATCTGGCGATCCTTGAAAGTTCCCGGCTCAGATTCGTCCGCGTTACAAATCATGTAAATCGGCTTCCCGCTCTTGCGATCAACCAGCGACCACTTCAACCCACACGAAAAACCCGCGCCACCGCGACCGCGCAAACCGGACGTCGTGACTTCCTGCCGAATCTGTTCCTGCGGCGTTTGCTTCTTGCCGTCCGGCAAATCCTTCGTCTGAAACGAGAGCGCTTTTTTGAGCGTCTCGTAACCGCCGTTCCGCATATAGCAATCAATGTCCGGTGTGTAACCGGGTTCATCGGCGTGCTTTAGAATGAGTCGGTATTCTTGCGGCATGTTCGATTTACCTTCTAAAATTTGTGAGTGACGAGCAGCGCACACCCTTGACTCTGCCGACGAATTCTTTACCTTTGCTACTGCTTACTTGCCCGATGGTGTAACGGTAGCACAGCAGACTCTGAATCTGCTTGTCATGGTTCAAATCCATGTCGGGCAGCCACTTCATTTGCACCTCGCCAGCATTTCATCAGCCTTTTTGATCGTCACGGCTTCATGAAATTCTTCGTTCAACATCATCACGGGCGCTGTGCCGCAACCGGCCAGGCACTCCACAAATTCCACCGTAAACTTTCCGTCCTTCGTGGTTTGCGCGCCGTGTTCTTTGGCATCAAGGCCCAACTTCTGACAAAAATGTTCGCGTAATTCCGCGCTGCCACCGAGAGCACAACTCAACGTGCGACAAACCTTCACGTGATACTTCCCGAGCGGCACCTGCCGAAACATCGGATAAAACGTGACCAGTTCGTAAACATTGATCGGCTGCAGATCGAGCTTCTTCGCAGTCCACTCAATCGCTTCCTGCGAAACGTGACCAAAACGCTCCTGAATTGCGTGCAAAAACATCAGCGACGCACTGCGTTTTTGCGGGTAATGAGTCACCAACTCATCCAGCTCTTTTTCCATGTCAGGTGGAACGGCGAAGCTCATCGGTCGCATTCCCCCATTACGAAGTCGAGCGATCCAAAGATCGCGACCGTATCACTAATCATATGTCCGGGCATCACGTGCGGCAAAATGCTCAAATTGACAAACGATGGCGCACGAATCTTCATCCGATTCGGAGTGCCGCCGCCTTTGCTGTTGATATAAAAACCAAGTTCGCCCTTCGGATTTTCCGCGCCGAAATAAACTTCTCCAACCGGCGCATTCACACCCTGCGTCACGAGGATAAATTGATGAATCAACTCCTCCATGCTCGTCAAAACTTTTTTCTTCGTCGGCAAAACGACCTTACCATCCGGCACATTGACCGGCTCTTTGACGCCGTTATCCGCGCCGCCCGGTAACTTATCGAGACACTGCTGCAAAATCCGAACGCTCTGGCGCATTTCTTCGATGCGAACCAGGTAACGATCATAACAATCGCCCACCGAGCCGACCGGAATTTCAAAATCCAGTTCGCTGTAGATTAAATAAGGATGCGCTTTGCGAATATCATGGTTCACGCCGCTGCCGCGCAGATTCGGACCAGTGATTCCATAATCAATCGCATCCTCTCGGCTAATCACCCCAACGTCCCGGGTGCGATCAACAAAAATCCTGTTACGCGAGAGCAACTTCTCCGTCTCATCGATATTGACGACGACTTCGTTAATAAATTTCTGACACATCGCCACCCAGCTCGGAGGCAAATCACGCGCAACACCGCCAATGCGAGTATAGCTAGTCGTAAACCGCGCTCCCGTCAGCGCCTCGCACAAATCATAAATCTTTTCGCGTTCCGTGAACGTGTGCAGGAACACCGTCATCGCGCCGACATCCATCGCAAACGCGCCCATGCCCAGCAAATGCGCCGAGATCCGCGCCAATTCGCAACAAATCACGCGAATATATTGGCAACGAATCGGCAACTGCTTATCAATGCCAAGAAGCTTCTCCACAGCCAAAGCGTAAGCAACGTTATTGGCCAAAGGCGCGAGATAATCCAGACGATCCGTATACGGAATAAACTGCGTATACGTCATGTTCTCCGCGATCTTTTCATCACCGCGATGCAGATAGCCGATGTCGGGAATCGCCTTCGTGATGATTTCACCATCGAGCTCCAAAATGATGCGGAGGACGCCATGCGTCGCAGGGTGCGACGGTCCCATGTTCAGGACCATCTTTTCGCCCTGCATATCCGGCAAATCTTCATTCGCCGGAACCACGCCACTCGGTTGCGCTGCAGCAACGCGTGCG
>JAQGOW010000019.1 GCA_028293405.1 Verrucomicrobiales bacterium | reverse complement strand
CAACGGTTCTATTGCATGCGCGATGGGGCCCGCGAGCAGCGGTTGGAATTTCTTTTGCGCGCGTGCGACGACAAGGACGCGGATGCGGCGTTGTTTGTCCAGGTCGCGCAATTGTATCTGCAGGATGCGCGCAACCGTCCGAAAGCGGCGCAGTGGATTCACCGCACATTGCGTGCTCGACCGATGGATTCTGGAGTGATCGGGTTGATCGCCGATTATTTGTGGCAGGAGCGCGACCTCGATCTCGCGACGGAACATTATCGTATCGCGGCCGACATCGAAGGATTTCGCGACAACCTGTACCAGGCGTGGTTCGTTGCGTGTCGGCGCGTGCGCAAAACGAACGAGGCCCTGGAAGTTTTGCGGGAACGGTTTGAACGATTCGGGACGAGGTCGGACCAGCCGGCGTTGACGCTGGCGTGGGCGTTCGATCAGTTGGAGCAACCGGCGCAAGCGCGCGATGTGTTGACGAAAGCCATGCAGTTGCGGCCCGATGACGCTTACTTGCGATCACGGGCGGCGACGCAACACGCGCGACTCAATGATTATGAGGGCGCCCACCGGTTATTGGAGAGCGTGCGAGGGAAAATTCGGGAAAGCGATTGGTTGCGCACGACTGCGCAAATTGCTGAGTGGCGGCAGGACACCGCAGGTGCGTTGCAACTCGCGAAAGACTTGCTGGTGCTGGAACCGTTGGCGATGGACGCGCGGCACGCCGTGGCGCGTTGCACGTTGCAATTGCACGGGCCGGAAGCGGCGTTGGCTGAAGTGCAGAAGGCTTGCGAAGAATTTCCCCATCACTGCGATTTACGTCGGATGCTGGTGCAATACTCCGGGCGTGTTAGTCCGGAGAAGGTTATCGAGGCCGCCCGTGAATTGTTGCAGATGGCTCCGTCCGATGCGTGGGCGATCCGCGAATTGGCAGTGTCGTTGCTTAATGCAAAGCGCTTCGACGAAGCCTTGGTTGAAGCGCGGAAGGCGGAGGCAATCGAACCGAACGCCGCAGCGACTTATGGAATTTTAGCGCAAATCCATGCGCAAATGGGTGCAGTTGATGAGGCGATCAAATTTTTTAGACGCGCCATCGAAATCTCTGTCGATTATACGCGCGCCATTCACCAGCTGGTGGATCTTGCATCTACTGACAGTCGACGACGAGAGCAGTTGGCGTTCATCGAGCGTGAATTGATCCGGCAGGTTGTCACTGGGGAAGGATTGCTGGCGTATGTGGAAGTGGCCCGGCCGCTGGTGAGTTCGACGGAATTGCTGAATCTGTTACGACGCGCGAAAAGTGAACGGCCTGATTTGTGGGAATCATGGACCGCGTTGATTTCTGAACTGATGCGCCTTGGACAACTGGAAGAGGCGCTGAAACTCGCGCGTGTCGCAGTGGAGCGTTTTGCGCACGTGCCCGGGGCGTGGCTTGATCTGTCGCGCGTGAACGGGCGGCTTGGGAATGCGATCGAGGAAGTGACGGCAGCCGAGCAAGCGTTCGAAATGAATCCGGGCTGGACTCGCTCGGCCCTGGCGCTTGCGAATGTTTTGGGGCGCACGAAGTCGCTGGATGACGCCAAGAAGATTTATTTGCGTGCGTTGCATCATTCGCCTCGTGAAGCGCTACTGCATGCGGAGTTGGCGACGGTGTTATGGCGGCAACAACAAGTTGAACAGGCATTCTGCGAGCTGGAACGCGCGTTGCGATTGTCGCCAGAACTGAGCCAAGCCTGGGATCGGCTGTTGCAATGGTCGCGGCAGGTGAACCAACCGGAACGCGCATCGAAGTTAGCCGCGGCGATTGCGGCGGAGCGTCCTGGCGAGATGCGAAATTGGTTGATGCTGGCGCACACGATGCAGGGACGCTGGGATCGACCGGAGCGATTGCAAGCGATTGACCGAGCGCTCGCATTGGCGCCGGCATCGCTGGAAATTCACGATTACAAGGTCGAGTTGGCTGCGCGGGCAGGGCAGTTTGGGTACGCTTTAACGGCGGCGGACGAAGGGTTGGCGGTGGTGAAAGTCGACCGGTATGCGTTGGAAGCGCGACGTGCGTGGGTGCTGGCGATGGAGGGCGATATTTCGGACGCGATCGGCGCGATGCGAAAGGTTCTGACGGAAAACGCCGGTTATACATGGGGCTGGCATCAATTGATCACTTGGCTGGTGAATCAACGCGCGTGGGTTGATGCCGAGGATGCGATCGATAAGTTGTTGAAGCTCCAACCGCGGAACACATGGGTGCTGCGGCAACTTGGCCATTTGCAGGTACAAAAAGACAAACTCGATGTTGCGCAGAAGACGTTCAAAGCAGTTCTGGCGATTGATCCGACTGACCAATATTCGGCAGAGCAGTTGTTCAACTTGCAACTGGATGCCGGCGACGAGAGCGGTGCTGCGGAAACGCTGGCGTTAATGCGAACGCATCAACCCGGCGGGCGGATGATTGCGGACGAAATTGTTTTGCGGTTGCGGAAGGGTGAGGACAATGAAGCGCTGAAGTTGTTTGAACAACTTTGCACGATGCCGGATGCAGACGCCGAACCGGTCAACGCGGCCTTTAGCGCGTTGAGAAAAAATCGGATGACGGCGCACGGCATGAAGATCATGAAGCGCGTTTTGCGGACGCAGGGGTGTCATCGCAAGCTCGGCGTGGTCTTGATGAATCATTACGTGTTGAACCACGAACACTTTCGCGCGGCTTATCAACTCGAACGCATTGCGGACAGCGAAGTGAAGCGGGAAGCGGCGAACCTGCTGGCGGATTCAGTCGGGAAGAAGACCTCGCCGACCGTGCTCCGAATGGTGGTTTCGTATTGTCGCGCCACATTTCTGTCGAGCGATGAAGCGTGGGGACATGTGGGGTATGGTTTAGCCAGCTGGCACAAGCATCGCGCCACGGTGTCCTGGCTTTCAGATTGGGAAGGACGCAAAGAAGTCGAGCCGTGGATGTTATTCAATCTCTGTCTTGCGCTGCGTCAGCGCGGAAAATATGAGGAGTGCGTTCGAGTTTCCAATCACATTTTACAGCGCTGGCCACATCACGATGGTTCGAATGACGTGCAGATGTTCCTGGCGATTGAATCGGCGATCAACCTGCATGTTGATGCGGCAGCTAAACATCTGGCGAAGGCGAAGCAGCGTCGTGATTTAAGATACGATGAGCTGCTAATTCTGATGGCGCGCACTTTGGTCATATTTTTGCAAACACCCGAGAGCGAGCGGAGTAAGAGTTCGTGGACAGCGTGCCAAGGTTTGAGCGAGTTGCCATGGAGTCCGTCTGGGCAGTCATGGGATTTACGCCACACGTTCAAGCGAGTGGCGCGTGTGATCGGACGCAATGGCGGCGGCATGCGTGCGAGGTCATGGCTATTCCTGCGCCTTCACTGGCTGTGGTTGCTGCCGACGACGGTGGTATTACTGTTTTATATCCTGATCATGTTGGCTTCGGGTGTGTGAGGATTGATGTAGTGTTTTGGCTTGGTGTTTTGCGGGTTTCCCCTACACTGGGCGGAAATGGCTGAGGCCAATCGGATTAGCGAGGGTTCATCCAATGGATTTTTAAAGCTGACGGTCGCGTTCTGTCTTGGCGCGGCGATTGCATTTGCGGTCGCGCGTACGGGGACTTCTAAAGTTACTTCGCCGCAATCGGTTGTTTCTACTTCTACTTCGACGAACACTGTTACGAAAATCGCGGACAAACCTTGGGGCGATCTCGAGGTGACGAGTATTCCTTTTGAAAACAGCGAGGAAGTTTTTTTGGATCGCGCGGATCGGTTGAAGAAGCCGCAGTGGGTGTTTGAACCAGCGACGGTGGAACAGGTGCAGCAGTTTTTGCAGACGGTCGATCTCACCGAAAATCAGAAGCGTAATTTGTTGGCGACGAATGCGTGGTCGGTGCAGGCGAGTAATTGCACGATTCGGCCATCGGAGGAATTGGTGCTGAACTTGAGTCGCTCGGCGCGCGAGAAAATTTATGGGGCGCTTGGCCAATGTTCGTCGAATTACGCGCAGTGTTTTCCATTTCGCTTTCCACCCAACCGGTTTGAGCAACGTTTTGCGAATAGTGGGCTGTCGGCGGAGTCGGTGCAGTTTGTGCGCAATCTTTGTTACACCAATGACGGGTTGCTGTCGTTTTGTGACGTGGGGTTGGCGTCGGCGAAATTGAAGCCGTCGGAGTTCGATGGGTTGATTCGGGTTTTGTATTCGGTGCCGACGGTGAGGTTGCGTTTGCGGGTGCATCCGGACAGTGACATCAACCAGTTAGTCTCGTATTGGGGTAGGGGCGGTCGGGAGAAGCGGGTGCGGCCAATGTTGGAATCTTTGGCGCGATTGCCGGGTGGCGACACGGTGGCGATTGCGTATTTGTTGCCGGGCGCGGCGCGGTTGAGACTTTTCACATTTCCCGATACAGAGCGAGATCCGAAGGAGGGGCGAGAGG
>JAQGOW010000010.1 GCA_028293405.1 Verrucomicrobiales bacterium | reverse complement strand
TGCTTCATTGGAGCTCGGAGCGGTGGTTGCCAAAGCCAAAGACGGGGCCGGTGAACTGCGATTGTTCACAAAAGAGAAGACGTGGAAACAAATCTTTAAATGGAAAGCCGCCGACACTGTGGATGCTCTGGGAATATCGAGGGATGAAAAGGAGGTCTATTTAAAATCCAACGTAGGGGCCGATACCACAGGTGTGTATGCGCTGGAAACAGCAACGGGACACCAGCACTGTTTGTTGTCCAACCCAATCGTTGATTTGCAACGCATCGTGTTCCATCCAGCAAATAAAAATGTACAGGCAGCAATGTTTATTCGAGATCGAATAGGCTATCGATTTCTCGATCAAAGCATTGAACGCGATTATAAAGCGCTGGCGAACTTTTCAGCTGGTGATTTCCAGGTCTTGAGTCGTGACCTTAGTGATTCCCATTGGACCGTTTTGTTCCAGAGCGACACCAATGCGCCCGATTTCTATCTGTGGGACCGACAACAGCAAAAGGCGACGTATCTCTTCTCCTGCTTCCCGAAGCTACGGCACTACACTCTCGCCTCAATGAAAGCGTTTGACCTGAAGGCACGGGATGGATTGTCCCTGCCAAGTTATCTTTCTCTGCCAGCGGGAATCGAACCCAAGGGGTTGCCAATGGTGGTGCTGGTTCATGGCGGCCCACGACTCCGCGACACCTGGGGGTACAACTGGAATATCCAGTGGCTCGCGAATCGGGGCTATGCGGTTTTGGATGTCAATTACCGCGGATCTGGCGGCTTTGGAAAAGCCTTCATGCATGCTGGGGATAGGGAATTCGCGGGTAAAATGCACGACGACTTAATTGATGGCGTCAAATGGGCGATCACGGCAGGGATAGCCGACCCTAAGCGCATCGCAATCATGGGGGGAAGTTATGGAGGTTATGCCACGCTCGTCGGATTGGCCTTTACACCGGATGTCTTCGCTGCGGGAGTGGATACGTGCGGCTTCTCCGACCTGCGGACATTCATGGAGACCACGCCCAGTTATTGGAAACCTTACTTGCCCTCCACTTGGTATCAAATGATCGGTAACCCTGAAATCCGGGAAGATCGGGTCGAAATGGAAAAACGTTCTCCACTATTCCGCATCGATAAGATCAAAGCGCCGCTTCTCGTTGGACAGGGGGCGAATGATCCGCGCATTAAAAAGAAACAAAGCGATCAAATGGTGGCCGCTATGCGCAAAGGCGGCAAAGAGGTCGATTACATTGTGTTTCCCGACGAAGGCCACGGGTTTGCACGGCCGGAGAATAATCGCCGCTTCAACGCGGCGGCTGAACAATTTTTAGCCAAGCACCTGGGTGGACGTTTGGAACCCATTGAAGAATGCGAACAAACGGACAAATTCCGACGGTAGATTGGTGATTACCTCACTGCCATTTACCACAACTGGCACATTCGTTACACCATTCCACGGCCCGAGCACATCCATCTGCGTGGAAGCTTTGGGTTTGAGCGCTCGTTTCTTCGTAGTCTTGAATGGCGGCGAATTTGAGGAGTTACGTTAGGGCAACTCGCGGATTCGGATGTCTTTGAAATAATACACACTCGTCCGATCGTGGCCTTGCAGGGCAATCGCGCCGCCGGTGGGGTTCCATTTGCGGCCGGGAAGTCCTTGCGGTGGTCGGGCCGGAGTCGGTTCGGTGTAGTCAACGACCATGCGGTTATCAACGGAGATAACGATGTGTTTGTTCTGAGCGCGGATTTTCATTCTGAACCACTTGGTTTCATCCACGGGCGACTCGTCCAGGTCCTTGATCATGTAAAGACTGCCGGTCTTGCGGTCGTCGCGAGCCTGGTTATTTAGCTGCACTTCGAAGCCTTTGGCCAAATGGTTTTTTGCGTTCTTCACCGAATAGTCTGTGTGAAAGAAAACGCCGGAATTGGCAATGCCGTCACAGCGGGTTGTGACTTCCAATTCGAAATTTGTGAAACGCAGAAACGAGTTTTTATCGCCAGTCCCGACATAAAAAAGGTGCGAGGATTCATGGGATGCGTTGACGCGAATCGTGCCGTTGGTGACGGACCATGAATCCGGATAGACGTTGGCCTTCCAGCCGGTCAGATCCTTGCCGTTGAAAAGACTTTTCCACTCGGCAGCGCACAGCGTGTTACGTGAGAGGGCCAGTATCGACGCGACTATAAGAACGAGAGTTCGCATTGTTTGACAGAAACTAATGAGTGGGTTCGGGCGGCGCAAGGGCAACTATAAAACATACACGTCTACAGATTCGCGGAAACAGAGGAATTTAGTTGAGGGTTGAGGGGTTCCGTTACAAGCCCTCAATTGCCACGCTTGACACATGCCGCTACTTCATGTTAAACCATGCAGCAGCCGCCGGTGTATGCCGGACCGCCCGTAAAGGCGAATGTTAAACCGCTGAATACGCGGACAGCGCGGAATCCCTGAACGACCCATTGCCTTTCTTTTTTCCGCGTATTCAGCGCATTCCGCGGTTCCTCTTATCTTCTCCTTGCTTGCAACGCTTGACACAGGCCGCTACTTCATGTTAAACAATGCAGCAGCGCCGGTGTGTGCCGGCCGCCTGAGAAAGGCGAATGTTCTTTGAAAACGCGAAATCGAGCCAAAGTGGCACAGAACCGTTACGGCATAACGCCTGATTGCGCCTCATAACGGTTCATAACGCTTCATAACGGCTCATAACGCCAAAAAAATAAAATTTTTATTGAATCGTCGGGCTGCGGACGGGGCAGCCGTTGGAGAAACAAGTGATTTTCAACTGCGGTTCAACTTCGGTTTCACCTCGGCAAAACCGCAGCGAACCGAGCCAAACCGAGGCAAACCGGGCCGAACCGAACCTTTAACAAAAAGAAAAAAATTGTGGATCGTGTCAAAAAATGCGCCAACCCAAGACAATTCCGGGTGGGACCAGGGAGCAACGTTATCGCTAAAGAGTTTCTCCAAATCTTCTCCAATGTTTCTCCAAACCTTCTCGGATGTTTCTCGGAGTTTCTCCAAAGAGAAGGAATGAGAAAGAAAGAGAAGGAATGAGCAACATTTTTGAATTTTGCTCGCTGCGAGTGGAAGCGCGGGGGGGTCAGCCCAATTTAGCTTTTTTTAACCTTTTTTAAATTTTTTTAAGCACAACACAAAGGTGTTACTGGTTGAGTTGGACTGGATGTCCATTCTGCCTCATCCGTCTCTCAGGTTGCCGTTCAATACAACAAGTATTTCTTGCGGGCTTTTCGGATTTGTTCGATGTCGGGTTTCCAGCTCTCGACGATTTCCCGGTCGGGTTTGCCGGCCTGGAGTTGTTCGCGGAGGGTATCGGTGCCGTTCACTTTGTCGAACATGCCGAATTTGCGTTTCGCTTTTGTCGCTTCTTCGAACACGTCGAAGTTGGCGGTCTTTTTTAGGGTCTCGATCGCATAGAGATTGATCGGGACGAGCGGGGCGCGTTTTGGGTCGGTGATGTAAAGTTGTGCGCCGTAGACGACCTTGTTGGAATGGGTGTTGTAGTAGGGTTTGTAGGAGACGGGTTTGAAGAAGGTGCCTGGGACTTGATAGCTGTTGAGGGCGTCGGCGACTTTGTGCATGTCGGCGCCCGGGACGGCGATGCAATGGAAGGGCATGGTGTAGCCGACGCCGATGTTGACCGATAGCAGTTCGCCGACGATGCCGGTGGCGGCGCAGTAGAGCGGGGAATCGGCGTTCGGGATGTGCGGTGAGGCCGGGACCCATTGCAAGCCGGTGTCGGACCAGATCATGGACCGTTTCCAACCTTTCATCGGCACGACGGTGAGTTTGCATTGGTTGGTGTTCCAATGTTCGCCATTGATCATGCGCGCGAGTTCGCCGCAGGTGAGGCCGTAGATGTAGGGCACGTACCATTCGCTGACGGTGGATCGGAATTTTTTCTGCAGCATTGCGCCTTCGATGCGATCGCCGCCGAGCGGGTTGGGGCGGTCGAGCACGACGAATTCGATATTGTTTTCCGCGCACGCTTGCATGGCAAAACCCATCGCGGTAATGAAGGTGTAGGAACGACAGCCGATGTCCTGTAGGTCATAGACGAGGACGTCGATGTCTTTGAGGCTTTCCTTGGTTGGTTTACTGGTGCCGTTGGTGCGGTAGAGGCTGAAGGCGTTGAGGCCGGTCAACGGGTCGATATTGTTGGTGACGTGTTTGCCGGCTTCGACATCGCCGTAAACGCCGTGCTCGGCTCCGAACAAGGCGACGAGTTTCACATTCGGCGCGGCGCGGAGGATTTCGATGGTGGTCTTGAGATCGCGATTGACGCCACTCGGGTTGGTGATGAGCCCGACCCGTTTGCCGGCGAGTTCTTTGAAGTGGTGATCGATGAGCACTTCGTTGCCGAGTTTGACTTTAGCCTGCGCGGCGAAGGTGAGGAGAAGTGCGGTGAAGACTAACAAGCTTTTCATATCGAAACGGATTTAAGCACACCGATTTACGAATTACGAAGTACGATTTACGAAGGGCGCTGAGGACGTGGGACGGTTACCGCGAAATACTCGAAATATTCGAAAGAAGACGGGGAGGCAGAGTAACGCAAAGACGCAAAGATGGCCGAGGTGACGAGGGAAAAACATTGCCGCTCGGGAGCGTGATGAGTTCGCACCGCCTCGCCGCGTGGGGGCACGCGGCCTACAGGCATTTGGCGCGATGAAAAACGACTTTTTTGGTGGGCGTTAGTTGGTAATCTGTGGGTTTACGTGAACCCTAATTTTTGTCCGCGTGTCTTGTTCGCCATGATGTTGGCGTGTTTCGGTTGCTCGATTGTTAGCGCCGGTGAAATACGTTTCGTCGATAGCGCCACCGGTTGTGCCATTGAGCCCAACGTCGCCGCAGTGTCGCATCGGACCGGTCGGACGCGGAATTTCGCACGCCAACACGCGGTAGCCAGTTTGGAAAAAGAGCAGCACGCGATTTGCGCGACTTCGCCTCGGCACAAACCGATGGAAGTTGAGGTCAATCTGACGGAGCCTGATCCTTACACGCACGAGATCATGATGGAGCCGACCGAGGTGCCGGCGGAGCTTGTGCGCGAGCGGATTGTCGGGATGCGGCGCGTGGGATCACATTTTGCGCTGGGCTATGTGGTTGACGCGGACAGTTTGCAGCCGTTGGCGAATGTTCGTGTGATTGCGCGGGGAACGACAGCGCAAACGCGGACGGATGCGCGCGGGTATTTTGAATTACACGTGCCGACGTCGAAGCCATTGGGCGATTGGGAAATGGCGTCGCTGGTTTTTGAAGCGCCAGGGTTCGACACGGGCGTGCAGGAGTTTCGGAGTTATTCGGACGGCGACACGACGTTCCGCGCGCGATTGTTTCGTAAGGGAATCAAACAGTTGGTCGCGCCGGTGGAGGAGTCGGTTGCGAGCGCGCCTCAATTAGCAATTGCTTCGAGCGCGATGACGCCAAAGGCGACTGCTCCGGCGAACGCGACTGTGCGCATCCCGCGCACGATTCGTGTGCAAATCACGGCGACTTCAGCGATTCAATATTTGGCGATGGAGGATTACGTGAAGCATTCGTTGCCGCGCGAATGGATTTCTTCGTGGGGCACTTACACCGGCGGGTCGAATTCGTTGAAAGCTGGTGCGGTGGCGGATCGTTCTTATGCGATCGCAAAACTGCAAGCGGCCAGCACGACCGCTAAATACGATATTTGCGATTCGACGTCGTGCCAGGTTTTCGGAAGCACGACCGACACGCGCACCGATGCGGCTGTCGATCAAACGGCCGGTTACGTGATGGTGAGCGGCACGACGATTACGAGCACCGAATATTCGTCGGAAGATAACTCATTGGCCAACACGTGCGGAGACGGTTACACGGAGCCGAGCACGACCGGGCCGGTGTGCATTTATGATCCGGTTTGTTCCGGCGAAACCAGGTTTGGTCACGGTCGCGGCATGTGCCAATACGGAACGGTGAAGTGGGCGACGGGATTGAAGTTTGCCGGCAACGGCAGCGGTGGGACGGCGACGAACGGGTTTCCGAAGAAGGATTGGATTTGGATCTGCAATCACTACTACCCGACGCTGGACCTTGTGCATGCGACGCCGCTGGTGGTGGGCGACGATGTGAAAGCGAATATCACAGCGTTCACTGTCCGCGGGAATGCTGATGGGACGATTAGTAACGCCGTGGCGAGCGGCATGAACTGTCCGCAGATCGGCACGGAAGCATCGGGTAACTTTGGAGTCATTATTGCCAGTGCGGTTTCGGCCAACCCGCTTCAGGTCACGAACGACACGTATGGTTTTACGTGGTATTACGTCCAGTGGAACGATGGTTTGACAGGGTGGTCGCCCGAGAATTGGTTGCAACGCGTCATTCCCGCGCCGTCAACACCGACTTCGATTGTTGCCACTGCCATTGCCACAAATCAGGTAAACGTCTCGTGGGTCGATACAACGGGTGCGGAAATTGGATTTACTTTGCAACGCGCAC